>NZ_JBSGFQ010000134.1:0-32026 GCF_053603495.1 Nonomuraea sp. NPDC004186
GGTACGCGACCACGCGATCCACCAGGCCCCGCCGCAGGAACTCCCCGGCGAGCGTGGTCGAGGCTGCCCAGCCGGCCGCGGTGCGAGTGCACGAGCGCCAGCCCGGCCCGCACCCGGCGCAGTGCCAGGCCCCGCTTCCCGTGCGCGCCCGCCAGCTCGGCGGCGGCGAGATGCCGCATCAGCCGCACCTCCAACGACGCCCTCCGCGACCCCGCACCACCTCCCGACGCGGCGGCTGTTGCCTCGGGGAGGCGGCCGGCGGCGATCAGGGCCCTGAGCGAGACCAGCCGGGCCAGCTCGGCGTCGTCCGCCATGTCGAACGCCGCGAACCCCGCCGACAGCTCCGCCGCCCGCCTGGCGACCCGCCCCGCCGCGCCCGCCTCCTCGCCGCGCAGGCGCATGAGTGCCGCGCGCAGCGCCCACGCCGTACTCCCCCGGCGCCTGAAGTGCGTCTCCGCGCGCCGCGCCCGGGCGCGCGCCTCGGCGAGCCGGCCCGCGTCGAGCGCGCACTGCGCCCGGGCGAGCTCCGCCTCGGCGTAGTCCTGCATCAGGCGCTGCCTGCGGAACCCGTCGATGGCCCGGTCGAGCACGCGCCCCGCCTCGTCCGTCAGGCCGACCGCCAGCAGCGCCCTGGCGCGGTCGAGCGCGAGCACCGGGCGGAAGCCGGGGTTGACGTCCTCGTAGAGCCGGTCCACGCGGGCGAACACGGCCAGCGCCGCCGGCACGTCGCCGAGCAGCAGGTCGCAGTAGCCGTCGTTGTGCAGGGCCTTGGCGGCGATCACCTCGTGCCCGTGGGCGTGCGCGAGCTGCGCGCTGCGGCGCGCGTCGTCCCTGGCCAGGCGGATCCGGCCGGCCATGAGGTGGATGACCGACCGGTTGAGCAGCACCCTGGCCAGCTCGACCCGGTCGCCGTCGGCGAGCAGGGGCGCGGCGATGTCCAGCTCCCGGAGCGCCTCGGTGCCGGCGCCCATGCGCAGGTGCATCAGGCCGCGCTGGGCGTGCACGATGGCCAGCGCGGCCGGTGGCGCGCGGCGCTGGGCCCGGTCGAGCAGCTCCATCCCGAGCTCGGTCCGCCCCTGCTCGGCCTCGGCGTGCGCGAGGCTGGTGAGCACCCGGGCGACCAGGCCGTCAGAGCCGTCGCGGTCCTCGTCCGCGGAACCGACGGCGGTCGCCGATTCGAGCAGGGCGAGGGCCCGGCGGAGTCTGCGGGCGGCCAGGGCCGGGCGGCCGTTGTCGGTCGCCTCGACGCTGAGCCGGTGCAGGCGTTCCACTCGCTCCCGGAGCGACGCTGCACGCCCGCTGTCCCGCAATCGCGCCTCGCGGTGGTCAGAGAATGAGTGAGGGCGTCACCGCCAGTATCGTCGCCCGCGCCGGATCGTCCAGTCCCTGGCGCACCACGAGTTGCGACAGGCCACGCGGCACCGCGTCCAGGACGAAGCGGCCCTGGTCGTCGGCCCTGACCGTGCGCGGGCCCTCGCCGGTGCGCAGCTCGACCAGGTGGTCGCCCGGCGGCGCGAGCCAGCCGTCCACGCGTACGGCGTCCTCGTCCCGCGCGGTCACGCTGATCATGATCGTGAGAACCTCGCTGTCGAAGGTGATCGTACGGCTGTCCTCGCCGCCCCGGACGCCCGCCGGCAGCGGGGCCTCCTCCTGCGGGCGGAGGATCTCGAAGTCCGGCTCGGGGGATTCGAGGGCCAGGGCGAACTGCAGGCGTTCGACCAGCGTGGCGGGGACCGGGTCGACGGTGCGGTAGACGTCGGCGATGTCCTCGATGAGGAGCTGGTCCTCGGCGGTGAAGGGGGGAGGGTCGGTCCCGTCGGCCGGGTTCATCGGGGGCTCCAATCGGGGTCCTTCGCGAGCAGGCGGCGTAGCTTCGCGAAGCACCGGCCGCGCGTGGGTCCGATGCTGCCCATCGGCATGCCCAGAGCGGCGGCCACGGCGTCGTAGTGCGGACGAGGCACGAAGGCGATGATCCTGAGCAGCTCGGCGCACCGTTGGGGCAGGCTCTCGACGGCCTGCCAGAGCGCGCGCCGCCGTTCGTCGTGCACGAGGAGCTCGTCCGGCGTCAGCACGGGGTCGGGCAGCTCCTCGAACGCGTCGTCGCCCGGCAGGTCGTCCTTGCGCGAGGAGGCGCTGACCCGCCACGCCTCGCGCCGGGCGGTGGTGACGAGCCATTCGATCAGCGCGCCCGGCGCCGCGATGGTGTGCAGGTGGCGCAGCAGGATCAGCCAGGTCGTCTGGACGACGTCCTCGGCCGCCTGCGGACTGAGGCCCTGGTTCCTGGCGGTGTGCCAGAGCACGGGCGTGAGCTCGGCGACGATGGCGTCCAGCGCGCCGCTCTTGCCCTCCCTGGCCTCGACCAGCAGAGCGGCCAGCCGGTCGCGGCGCCGGCCGGGAGCGGGCGCGCGTTCGAGTGCGGGGTCGCCGGTCATCAGATGGGGACGATTTCCGGCCGTACGGCCTTGTCGTCGACCATCGCGTCGACGACCTGCCTGGCCCGCTGGACGGGATCGACGCCGACCTGGCCGAGGGTCTTGGTGAGCTCGGCGGCGATGGTGCCGGCGACGATCGGGGCGGCGAACGACGTACCGCTCCAGCCGCAGAACGGCCCCACGGCGTCGCAGTCGAGCGAGGCGCGCTCGCCCGTGGTGAGCATCGCGTTCTGGGCGCCCCTGAACTTCGGCGGGAACGTGCTGACCACCATCGCGCCCGGAGCGCGCCACCGGACGGCGGGGTGCTCGTTGCTGAAGATGGCGATCGTGCCGTCGGGGTTCTTGGCGGCGACGCCCAGCATGGGTGCCAGCGGCGGGCCGGGCACGGCCGTCTCGGACAGCGCGGCGAGGTAGAACGGCCTGGTCGTGGCGTAGTTGCCGGCGGCGTTGACCACGATGACGCCGCGCGCCCGAAGCTGGTTGACCTTGTCGAACAGCGCCTGCATGGCCGGGTCGCCCGCCTCGGAGAAGCCGCCGAAGGAGCAGCACAGCACGTCCACGGCGGTGCCGGAGGCCATGAGCGCCGGCAGCCGGTCGAGCGCCGCGTGCACGGCCTCGAGGGGGACCACGCCGTCGCTGTGCATGACCTTGTACATGAGCACGCGGGCGTCCGGTGCGATCTGCGCGATGAGGCCGGCGAGCATGAGGCCGTGCCCGGTGTGGGAGTTCAGCACGCCGACGAGCGGGTTGGGCAGCTCGCCGAGGTCCTCGTAGCCGACGAGCTTGGCGACGTCGCGGCCCTGGTAGGCGGGGTGGGAGTCCTCGATGAGCTGCTGCCCGGCCGGATCGACGGTGAGGAAGGCGTCGGGGTCGGTCACCGGCCTGAACCAGGGGTGCTCCGTCACGCCGGTGTCCAGCGTGACCACCGTGATCCTGCGCCCGCCGAGCTGGGCGAGCGGCCTGCGGCGCGGCGGCCCCGCCACCACGGTCACGGGCACGCGTCCGTACCCCGGCCGGGCGCTCGTCAGCGGCTCCTCGATCACGGCGTGGCCGCTGGTGGCGGGCTCGCCGCCCAAGCTGAGCGAGCCGATGCCGCTCGTGGCCGAGCCCACGAACAGGTGGTCCAGCGAGATCGTGGCGAGCACCGCCTTGAACGGCCACCCGTCGGACTCGGCGCGCAGCGCCCTGCGCACGACGCGGAGAGCGCGCCAGGCGTCGACGTCGATGTCGTGCGCCTCCTTCTGGATCTCCAGCACGCCGGGCAGCCAGACGGTCTCGCGCCCGTAATCCCGCTCGCGGGCGCGCCTGACGCTGACCGGCGACAGCTCCAGCTGGATCCCGGACAGCGCCCGGTTGATCCAGGAGACCACCTCGTCGGAGCGGAGCGCCTGCCCGGGGAGGAGCAGCACGTCCGAACGGTAGACCGTGGAGTCGGGGCGGCGCTCGCCCGGGTCGAGGGGGACGCCCCAGGGGTCGAGGATCCTGGCGCCGTGCCGGTCCAGGATCTCGCGGGGAAGCGTGATGCCCTGCCAGGGCGGCCCGAATCGTTCGGAGCCGCCCGATGCAGCTGGTTCGCGGATGTAGTCGATGCTCATCTCACCGTCTCCGTTCTTCCCTCTGTGGCGTACGAGAGCGGCGCCCCCGCCTCGATACGAGAGGTCGATAACGGAATGGTCACGATCCCGTCGGGTCGATCCCGCGGAGCATCATGCCCTGGCCCCGGGAGCGGTGGACGTCGTCGGCGGGCTGGTCCTCGGGGTCGCGGTACTGGATGAGCAGGGTCGTACGCGCCTCGTCCGCCCGGTTGACCCCGGACCCGTGCACGGTGAGATAGCTGAGGAACAGCACGTCCCCGGCCTCCGCCTCGACCGGGACCGCGGCCTCCAGCGGCCACTCCGCGAGCGGCAGGTGCCACCCGCCCGCCTCGAGGTGCGGCAGCGGCCCGTACCGGTGGCTGCCCGGTACGACGCGCACGCACCCCTTCTCCTCGGGCGCGGCGTCGAAGTGGAAGATCGCCGCGCCCATGGTGTGGCGGGTGTGCGGGAAGTGCGCGGCGTCCTGGTGCATGGGGAACGGCGAGCCCTTCTCGGCGGGCTTGACGAAGATCTTGGTGTGGTGGAGCTGCACGTTCTCCGAGCCCATCAGGGCCGCGGCGACGTCGGTGAAGCGCGGATCCACCATGAGCCGGGCGAAGGCGGCCGAGTGGAACTGCGCGTCGTGGCAGTGCCGCAGCTCGGTCCCCGCCCCGCCGATCTCCCGCGCGCTCCCCCACGTGGGGTCCGTCGGACGCAGCCGCGCGAGCACCGCGTGACACTCCTCCCGGTACGCCCGCGCCTCCGCCGCGCCGAGCAGCCCTTTGACCAGCAGGTAGCCGTTGTCCTGGTAGAACCGCACCATCGCCGAATCGGTCATCGCACTCTCCCGCGCGTCCGCCCCGTGCCGTCCCTCCGAGTGATTCCCACTCCTGCGGGTGCGCTCGCAGCCGTGGCCGCGCGGGTGCGGGAGACTGGTGGGGTGACCACCGAGAACGCCGATCGCCCCGGTCCGCCCGTGACCAGCCCCTCGATCGTCCTGCTCACACTGGCGCGCCGGATCGAGACCGAGCTGGCCGCCGCCCTGGCCCCGCTCGACCTCACGGTCAGCCGGCTGGGCCTGCTCGGTCACATATCCGGCGTGCCCGGGGTGTCGTTCAGCGAGCTGGCGCGGATGTCGGGGACGACGGTCCAGAGCGTGCACACCGCGGTGAAGGCGCTGGTCGCGGCGGGGCTGGCGCGCGACAGCACGGCCCGCGCCGGGTCGGCGTCGACGATCGAGCTGACGCCCGAGGGCGCGCGCCTGCTCGAGGCGGCCACGGGCGCGGTGTCCCGGGTGGACGACCTGCTGTTCGGGCCGGAGGCCGACCCGATCCAGCGCCAGATCGCCGACGCCGTCCACGCCGCCTTCGCGGGGGTCAGGCCGGTACGCGGGAGCGACGCCAGGCGTACGAGCTGACCGCGATGCCCGCCACCGTGACCACGGCGGCCACGACGTAGAGGGAGCGCAGCCCGAGCCCGCCGTCGATGACGCGCCCGCCGAGCCAGGCGGCGAACGCGGCGGCCAGCTGGTAGGCGGAGGCGTTCACCGCCATCGCCAGGGTGGGCGCCGCCGAGGCGGTGGCCAGCACGCGCGCCTGCATGCCGGGGATGACCGCGAACCCCGCCGCGCCCAGCACGAACACCATGACCGCCGTCACCGCCGTGCTGCCGCTCCCGGCCCACATGAGGACGAGCACCGCCGCGAGCACGCCCAGCAGCCCGAGCTGCGCGGCCATCGGCGCCCGGTCCGACAGCCGGCCGCCGAGGAGGTTGCCCACGGCCGCGCCCACCCCGTACACCAGCAGCAGGACCGCCACCGCGCCGCCGGCGAAGCCGGTGACGTCCGTGACCAGGGGCGCGAAGAAGGTGAACACCATGAGCAGCCCCGCGTTGCCCACGGCCGTGACCGCGATGGCGAGCCGCACGTCCCGGTCGCGGAAGACGCGCAGCTCGCTCACGGCCGAGCCCCCGCCGGACGGCTCGCGCACGTCCGGCACCAGCCGCGCGACCAGCGCGAACCCGGCCGCGCAGCACGCCGCGACCACCAGGAACGTGGCCTGCCAGCCGTGGGCGTTCCCGATGAACGTGCCGATCGGCGCGCCCAGGATCATCGACAGGTTCATGCCGAAGACGAGCTTGGAGACGGTGGACGCCTGCTTGCCCGGCGCGGCGGTGGAGACCGCGATGACGATCGCGTTGGCGAAGAACGTGGACGTCACCAGCGACGTGACGACCCTGGCCGCGAAGAGCACGCCGTACGCGGGGGCGAGCGCGGAGGCCAGGTTCCCGGCGATCGTGATCCCGAGCAGCACCAGGATGAGCGGCTTGCGCGGGAAGCGGGCGGTGAGGGCCGTCAGCACGGGCCCGCCGACGATCATCCCGATGGCGTACGCCGTCACCAGCAGCCCGGCGGCCGGGATCGAGACGGCCAGGTCGGTGGCGATGCCCGGGAGGATGCCGGCGATGACGAACTCGCCGGTCGTTATCCCGAACACGCACAACATCAGCGACGGCACACTGAGCCTCATCGATCTTCGCTCTCTTTCTTTACAGATCAGTACAGAACTAGGGCGGCAAAAAGGCCGCGGCTCCATGAACCGCGGCCAGGGCTGCTACAGGGCGGCGACGGCCCCGTCGACGACGTCGAGGAGGGCGGCCCGGTCGTCGGTGACCTTGGCGAGCACGCGCAGGCCGTAGTAGGCGCTCTGGAACGCCCGCGCCACCTGCCGCGGCGACCGGTCCGACGACAGCTCGCCCGTGCTCTGGCCGATCGCGACCAGCCGTTGAAGCGCCTGCTCCAGGTCGGTGAACTGCCGCCGCACCAGCCCCGCGACCGCCTCCGTGCGCCCGCCGGCCTCGGTGGCGGCGTTGAGCGCCAGGCAGCCGCGCCGGCCCGGGTCCGCCATGTCGGCGTCGATCACGCCGAGCATGAGGTCCCTGAGCCGCGCGCGCACCGACCCGGACTCGGCCAGCATCGCCAGCTGCGCCTCGGCCTTGGTCTCGGCGTAGCGGCGGATCGCCTCCTCGTAGAGGCGGTGCTTGCTGCCGAAGGCGTTGTAGAGGCTGCCGCGGCCGAGCCCGGTGCGCTCGCACAGGTCCTGGGTGGAGGTCGCCTCGTACCCCTTCTCCCAGAAGACCTCCATCGCGGCGTCGACGACCGCCCGATCACTGAACTCCCGTGGCCTGCCCATGGGAGGAGGTTAGCGGATTTTGTACAGACCAGTAAAGAACCGTCCGGGCTAGGGCGTGGTGGCGCAGAACTCGCCGCTCAGGGTGCTGACGCGCATGCATACCTCGTCTCCGCTGACCAGCACCACAGCGGGCCGGAAGTCCCCTTCGAGCGCCGTGCCGGAGGTGGACGTCGTGAGGGAGCCGGGGGTCAGGACATCGTTCACCATGAAGGTGAAGACGGCCGTGGCCGGCGCGGGCTGGATCTCGAACCAGTAGAAGCGGTCGCCGGGCACCCCGCGGACTTCCTGGCAGACAGGCGTTTCCGGCAGGCAGGTGATCGCCGCCTGAGCCGGAGGCGATCCCCCGAGCGAGAGGATCCCGGCGGCCACCGATACGGCGAGGGCGCGGAGCATGTTCGTCACCTTTTCTTCAGAGATCATCGAAGCCTTCCAGCCGATGATCTCTGAAGAGGAGGCGGCGGGCTACCGGGCGTCGATCCGCTGGCAGAGGCCGTAGACGAACCGGGCGCGATGGGTGGCGCCACCGTGGGCGAAGTCGACCGCCCAGTGGTGCGGGGCCTGGCCCTCCTGGTGGACGGCGCCGGGGAAGCTCGCGGCGACGTCGGCGACCACGCAGCTCCAGGGCGCCAGCTCGGCGAAGGACAGCGTCCTGGGGTCCCCGGGGCGGACGAACCACTGGTTCCACGTCTCGCCGCCGGGCCCGTACAGGACCTCGAACTCCAGGCCGGGCCAGGACGGCAGGGCCCAGCGGGACACGCCGCAGGTCAGGCTGCCCACGGCGGTCGTGCCCTCGTGCACGGGGCGGCCGAGCAGCGGCCGGAGCGTCTTCGGCGCCCTCGGCGAGTGGAGCATCCTCGTCCACTGGGCGTGCGCGGCCCGCAGCTCCGCCCTGGTCGCGCCCATGACCCGGAGCGCGTCCTCGACCCGCGCGGGGTTGAGATCGCGCATCCGGTGCATCAGGGACAGTTCAAACTGCCGCACGCCGAATCGCACACCCCCGTTTTACCTGCTCCCGGCGTTGCACGAGGCATCGGGCGGGTGCCCTTTCCTACCATCGGCGGGTGACCATGGCGCGTCCCGTCCCAGGCCCCGGCCGGCTGGCTCTGCTGGGGTTGCCCGCGTACCTCGTGCGGGGGGAGCACCTCCTCGACCGGGCCTTCGAACGCTACGGCGACGTGTTCGCGTTCTGGGCGCCGGGCATCAGGCGGGTCGCGCTCATGCGCGATCCCGCGCTGATCGGCGAGGTCATGACGGCGCCGCTGGACCCGTTCGAGGGCCGGCCCACGGCGGCGGCGTGGGGGCCGCGGTCGATCTTCGCGCAGCACGGGGCCGACCACCACCGGATGCGCAAGCTGGTGCTGCCCCTGCTGGGCGGCAGGGCGGTGCGGCGCCACCGCGAGATCGTGGCCGACGTGGCCGGGCGGACGGTGGACGGGTTCCCGGCCGGGATGCCGTTCGAGCTGCTGCCGCTGCTGTGGGAGGCGCTGCTGGAGATCGCGCTGCGCGCGCTGCTCGGGCTGGACCGGCGGCGCCTGGAGGTGTGGCGGCCGCTGGTGCGCGAGCTCCTGAACGTGGCGCTGACGGAGGAGCTCATGGTCCGTTTCGCGCTGCGCGGGCTGGGCGCCATCCGGCTCTGGCCGTCCGCGCAACGGCTCCGCGCCCGCTGCGTCCGGCTGGTCAGGGGCGAGATCGCCCGCCGCCACGACGGCGGCACCGGTGACGACGTCCTGAGCCTGCTGATGGCCTCGCGCACCGCCGAAGGGTGGCGGCTCAACGACGAGGCGCTGGTCGACCAGGTCCTGACCATGTTGCTGGCGGGGCACACCACGACCGCGCTGGGCGTGGCCTGGGCGGTCGAGCGGCTCGTACGGCACCCGTCCGCGCTCCACCGGCTGACCGCGGAGGCCCTGCACGGCGAGGACGACCGGTTCGCCACCGCGGTCGCCTGCGAGACGCTGCGCCTGCGGCCCTCGACCTCGACCGTGCCGCTGGGCGTGGCGCGCGAGCGGCTCACGTTCGGCGGCTACCGGGTCGAACCCGGCACCAACCTGCTGGTGGCGCTGCGGGCGCTGCACCACCATCCCCGGCACTTCGCCGACCCGTCGGCCTTCCGGCCCGAACGGTTCCTGGAGGGACGTCCCGCCCCGTACAGCTGGCTGCCGTTCGGGACCGGGCCGCACGTGTGCGTGGGCAAGCACTTCGCGCTGCTGCAGATCTCGACGTTCCTGCACGTCGTGACCCGCCGCGTGATCCTCTCCGCCGCCGATCCGCGCGACGAGGGGATGAACCGCGTCGCCATCACCCACCAGCCCGACCGGGGCTGCACGGTGATCGCGGTGCCCCGCGGCCCGATCACCCCGCGGCCTTCCGGGGGCCGGCCCGATGCCTGACACCCGCCGATCACCCCACGACCCTTCGACGGCCGGCCCGATGCCTGACACCCGCCCGCCGATCACCCTGCACCACGCCCGGCTCCGCGCCGCCTCGCACGGGCCGGACCAGCCGCCGCCCGATCCTTGGGTTGTCGTGGCCCAGCCCGATCCCGAGGTGATCGTGGCCCGCGCGGGCGAGCGGATCGAGCGGCTGCGCGAGGCGTGGCGCGAGCTCCGCTACGAACGGTTCCTCCCGGAGGCGTGGCAGGCCCAGCTCCACCGGTTCGCGACCGCCCTCGACGAGCTGGCCCGCCCCGGCCGCCTGGGCGCCGTCGTCCTCGATCTGCTGCGGGAACACGGGCTCGCGGAGCCCGAGCCGGACGGCCGGTGGCGGCTGACCGGTCCGGCCAGGCCGTACGAGCTGACCCGGAGCCTGCTGCTGCGACACCCGGCCTTCGTCACGGAGGTCGCTCTGAACAGCCGCATGTACCACCACCTGCCGGCGGTCCTGCGCGGCGAACGGGACCCGCTGGAGTTGCTGAGCCGCGACGGCGGCGGCGAGCTGACCCGCCAGCTCTACGACATCGCCCCGCTCTGCCGCTTCGCCAACCAGGTGGCCGGCGCGCTGCTCGACGAGATCGTGGCCGCCTGGCCGCCGGACCGGCCGCTCCGGGTGCTGGAGGTCGGCGCGGGCACGGGCGGCACGACGGCGGCGCTCCTGCCGCGCCTGCCGTCCGATCGCACCCGCTACACCTTCACCGACGTCTGGCCGTTCTTCTGCACCGCGGCCCGCCGCCGCTTCGCCGCCCACGACTTCCTCGACTACCGGCAGCTCGACCTGAACGCCGACCCCGCTGCCCAGGGCTTCGCGGCGGGCGGCTATGACGTGGTGGTCGCCGCCAACGCCCTGCACACCGCGCGGGACCTGGCCCCTGCCCTGCGCCGGATCGGGCGCCTGCTCGCTCCCGGCGGTCACCTGCTGGCCGTCGAGACCCACGATCCGCGTCTGCTGATCGGCACCTTCGGCCTGCTGGAGAGCTTCTGGCAGGTCGACGACCGCGACCTGCGCCCGCACGGCCTGCTGCTGTCCCGCGACCGGTGGCCGTCGCTGTTGCGCGAGTGCGGGTTCGCCCAGGTGGTGCAGACCGGCGACGACCGGCCGCCTGCCCGGGACGGCTTCTCCGTCATGCTGGCCTCCCACCCCCCGAGTACCGAGGCTCGGCGACAACCGTTGCCCGCGCCTGCCACCGAAGCTGGGCGCCCACCGCTTCCCCCGCCTACCACCGAAACGGGGCACCCGCCGCTTCTCACTTCTACCACCGAAGCCCGGCGGCGGCTGCTGCCCGCGGCTGCCGGCGACACCCGATGGGTCGTCGCCGCGGAGACGGACTCCGAGCTGCCGCTCGCCGACGCGGTCGCCCGGTTGCTGACCTCCGGCATCGAGGGCGAGGCGACGAGCGACCAGGCCGTGGCGGCGTCGGCCCCGGCTGGGGCGGCGGGCGGTGAGGCCGTGGCGGTGCTCGCGGATGGGGATCCGGCTCGCTGGCGCGAGTGGGTGTGCGGCAGCGGGCCACCGAGCGGGCCATCGAGCGGGCCGGAGAGCGGGTGGGTGTGCGGTGGTGGGCCGGGGAGCGGGCGGGTGTGCGTCGTGTTCGTGCTGGCCGAGCATGGTGAATGCGCCGGCACCGATGACGAGCCGCGTCTGAGGGTGGAGCAGGCCGTCGCGCGGATGGGGGTGCTGCGAGCCGTCGTGACCGCGTGCGACGAGCTGCCACCGGCCGTCGAGCGCACCCTGTACGTGGTGACGCGGCCCAGCGGCGCGTTGCCCGCTCCGGAGCTGCCTCTCGTGCCCGCCGACGCGGCGATCTGGGGAGCCGCCCGCGCCATCGCCAACGACCGGCCCGGCCTGCGCCTGCCCAGGATCAGCCTGCACCGCGAGGGGACGGTCGCCGTGGACGCCCGCCGGCTGGCCCGCGAGCTGCTGGCCGCCTCCGGGGAGAGCGAGGTCGCGTTGACCCCGGGTGGCCGCTTCGTCGCCCGGGAGGTGCCGTACGAGGGGGTCGGCGACCGGGTGCGGCACTACGTCCTGGACCTCGGCCGGTCGGGCCGGCGCGGAGAGCCCGCCTGGACGGAGGCCGACCCTCCACCACCACCCGGCCCCGGCACGGTCACCGTCGAGGTCCGGGCCGTCGGCCTGCCCGATCGCCCGCTCCCGCCCGCCGTTGATTCCCGGGCTGCTTGGGATGCCGGTGATGCCCGGGAGGCCGGGGGCGCCGGGAACCCTTGGGACGGGAGCGCCGGAAGCCCTGGGGACACGGGTCCCGGAGACACGGGTCCCGGAGACACGGGTCCCGGAGACACGGGTCCCGGAGACGCGCGCCCTGGAGACGCGCGCCCTGGAAACGGGGATCCCGGAGACGGGAGTCCTCGGGACGCCAGGGACGTCAGCGAGCCCGGGTGGGCGTTCGCCGGGGTGGTCAGGGCGGTCGGGACTGGTGTGCGTGATGTCGGGGCCGGTCGGCGGGTGGTCGGGGTGGCGGCGGGCGTGCCGGCCTCCCACCTGCTCGCCGACGCCCGGCTCGTCGGCGCGATCCCCCACGGCATGAGCTTCGCCGAGGCCGCCACCCTGCCGATCCCGTTCATCGCCCTCGCCCGCCACGAGGCACGCGGCGGCGCCACGGCGCTCGGGCTGGCGGCGCTGCAGGACGCGTGGCACCGGGGGACACCGATCGCCGCCACCGCGAGGACGGCGGCCCAACGCGAGCTCCTGCACGGCCTTGGCGTGCCGGAGGCGCTCGACGGCCCGCACCCCGGGAACGGCGCGCCCAAGACGCCCGACAGCCCGCACCCCAGGAACGGCGCGCCCGAGGTGCCCAACGGCCCGCACCCCGGGGACGGCGAGCCGGGGCAGGGGGTCGAGCTCGAGGTGTTCCGTGAGGTCATGGAGCGCGTCCACGCGGGTGTTCACCGCCCGCTCCCGCACACCCTCTATCCCGCCGCCCGGGTCCGGGAGGCGGTCGCGTCCATGCGGCACGACCGGCACCTCGGCGCGGTCGTGCTCTCCTTCGATCCCCTGGACGGCCCGGTCCCGGTCAGGACGCGGCCCGGACGGCTCAGGCCTGATCCCGGAGGCACGTACCTCGTGGTGGGTGGCGTGGGCGGGTTCGGGGCCGCGGCCGCGTACCGGCTGGCGGAGCGGGGCGCCCGGCACTTCGCGCTGGTCTCGCGCCGGGGCGGCGACGCGCCGGAGGCGGCCGCCACGGTGGCCGGGCTCCGGTCTCGGCGCGCGCGGGCGTCCGTCCACGCCGCCGACGTCACCGACCCGGCCGCGATGGCGTCGGTGCTCAAGGAGATCGACGCCGGGGAGCAGCCCCTGCGCGGCGTGGTGCACGCCGCGATGGAGCCGGACTCGGGCGACCTGTTGCGCCTGGAGGCCGCGCGGCTGGCCCGCGTGCTGGGCTGCAAGATGGCCGGCGCCCTGGTGCTGGAACGGCTCACCGAGGGGCGGGAGCTGGACCTGTTCTGGCTGTTCTCCTCGGTCAGCGGCACGTACGGAGGCACGCGCCAGTCCGCGTACGCGGCCGCCAACGTCTTCCTCGACGCCCTGGCCCGGCGGCGGCGCGCCCGTGGCCTGCCCGGGCACGCCACCGCGTGGGGCACGATCGGCGACGCCGGGTTCGTCGCCCGCCACGGCATCGCGGAGGTGTTCGGCCGCAACGGCTTCCTGCCCATGACGTCCGGGGAGGCGCTGACGGCGGCCGAGGGCCTCATCGCGGCGGGCGTCGAGGCCGGCGCCGTGTCCCGCTACGACTGGGCCCGCTGCCGGGCCGCCCTCAAGGCCGGAGCGGACGTCGCGACCCGGCTCCGCCCGCTGATCGACTAGTCCAGGGCCGTTCTTGACCGGACACGAGGACTCCGGCGCCGCCCCGGCCTCCCGCGCGGCGACATGCTGGGACCCCCGACAGACCCCCGACGGAGAGGCGAGGACTCTTGTCCGAGGAAGACATCCTGCGGCTCGTACGCCAGTACTGCGCCGAGATCTACGTCGTCGACCCGGCGGCCGTCACCCCGCAGACGACGTTCGTGGACGATCTCGAGTCCGACAGCATGAGCGTGCTCGAACTGCGGGCGGCGCTGGGCGGCCACGGGCTGGACATCGACCCCTCCGACTTCACGATGGAGATGACGGTCGGCGACGTCGCCCGGCTGGCGCACCGTTCGTACCTCGCGCGGCGAACGGCCGGTTAGCCCGGTCATGCGAGCTGCTGGGACCGTACCGCTGACCGGGTCGGACCGGCTCTTTCTCGGCGAGGTCGGCTCGGCCCGAGACCACCGGCTGCACATCGCCCTCGCGGCGCGGATGCCCGGCCCGGCCCCCGACTCCTGGGAGTTGCGGCGGCGGGTCGCCGAGGCGGCCGCGCGGGCGCCGGTCCTGACCTACCGGCTGGCCCGCGAGGGGTGGGAGCCGGATCCCGCCTTCGACCCGGCCTGCCACGTCGTGGAGTACCGGGTGGCGCCGGGCCGTGACGTGGGCGCGGCCGTGGTGGACGCCGTCAGGGAGAACCGGCTGCTGCCCGAGCACCCGCTGTGGAGCCTGATGGTCGTGCACGGGTACGCCGCGGACGAGCACATCCTGTGCTACCGCGTGCACCACGCCTTCCAGGACGGCGTGGGGGCGGCCCGGATCGCGACGCGGGCCGTGCTGCTGGGCAGGACCGTCCCGGCGCCCGATCCGAACGTGGCGGTGCGGGCGCCGGCCAGGGCCCGGATGCGGCTGCTCGCCACGGCGGCCCGGCTGGCGGCCCCGTCGGCGCGGCTCAGACCGCCTCCGGGCAGGTCGGGGGCGGGCGCGCGGACGTTCTTCCTGCGGCTCGACCTCGCCGCCTTCCGCGAGATCGCCGCCGCGACCGGCGCGAGCGTCCCGCAGGTCGGCCTGGCCGTGCTGGCCGGCGCCCTGCGGGCCTGGAACCCGGCCCACTGGCGGAAGGCGGGCCGCCGGGGCACGACCGTCTCCTTCCCGCTCAACCTGAACGGCCGCCTGCGCGACGGTGGCCTGGGCAACGGCGCGACCACCATGCCGGTCGACCTGCCCTGCGCCGAGCCTGCGACGCGCGAGCGGCTGCGCGGGGTCATGGAGCAGACGAGCTTCGAGCGGATGGCCGTCTACCGGCGCGACCGCTATCCCGTCAGGGCCCCGGCGGTGGTGTTCCGGCTGCTCAGGTGGCTCGTGCCGAAGGCGTTCCCGGGCCGGATGACGGTGAGCGTCATCGGGGTGAACCTGCCCCTGGACGGCTGCTTCGCCGTCCCGCCCACGTACGACACCGGTGGAGGGGCCGTGTCGATGGTCTACAGCGACACGACCGTGGTCGTCTCCTGCGTCCTGTCCGCCGCGCTCGCGCACGGCGACCGGCTCCCGCGCCTGATGGAGGAGGCCCTCGAGGAGCTGCGGCGGGAGGTCGCCCAGTGATCCGGCCCAGTGATCCGGCCCAGTGATCCGACGGGTCAGCAGGCGCGCAGGCGCAGGAGGGCGCTGGCGTAGGCGCCTTTGGGGGTCAGGGGCGGCAGGCCGCGGGACATCAGTACCGCGCCGTGGTGCACCGCGCCGGTGTCCTCGTCCCGGTAGCGGCCGTCCGGGTCGAGCCCGGCCAGGCGGAGAGGGGCGATCGGCGTGCCGAACGCGACGGGCCCGTGCCAGGCGAGCACCACCACTCGGTCCCCGTGCACGTACTGCACCCCGTACGGAAGCCGCCACAACCGCCCGAACTGCACGACGGGCCGGATGTCCTTGTAGACGGCCACCAGCTCGGCCGCCTCCGACAGCTCGGCCTCGCTCCAGCGGGCGAGGTCGCCGCCGAGCCCGAGCGCCCCGGCCATGGCCACGTGGAAGCGGAAGCGGAGCGGGACGGCCCGCCCGGTGAGCGGGTTCGGGCTGTCGGTGACCCAGGCGGCCATGGCCCGGGCCGGGTACACCTGGCTGAATCCGCGCTGGATCGCGATGCGGTCGTGGGCGTCGGTGTTGTCGGAGGTCCACACCTGGTCGGTGCGGGCCAGGATGCCCAGGTCGGTACGGCCGCCGCCGCCCGCACACGCCTCGAGGCGCAGGTGCGGGTGGTCGGCGCGGAGCCGGTCCATGATCGAGTAGACGGCCCTGACATGGTCGATCCAGAGCCGGTCCTGGTCCGGGTCGCCGGGCCGGCCCGCCTCGGTGAAGGCGCGGTTGAAGTCCCACTTCAGGAAGTCGACGGCGTGCTCGGAGACCAGCTTGTGCAGCCATTTGTGCGCCCAGTCGGCGACGTCGGGCCGGGCGAAGTTCAGCACGAGCTGGTTGCGCAGCAGGGTGCGGGAGCGGCCCGGCATGTGCAGGACCCAGTCGGGGTTGGCGCGGTAGAGGTCGCTGTCGGGGTTGACCATCTCGGGCTCGACCCACAGGCCGAAGCGCATGCCGAGCCGGTGCACCTCGTCGATGAGCGGGCTCAGCCCGTCGGGGAAGCGCTCCTCGTTGACCCACCAGTCGCCGAGCCCCGCGCTGTCGCCGGTGCGCCCGCCGAACCACGCGTCGTCCATCACGAACAGCTCCGCGCCCGCCCGGGCGGCCAGCCGCGCGAGGTCGCGCTGGTTGGCCTCGTTCACGTCGAACCCGACGGCCTCCCAGGCGTTGTAGACGACCGGGCGCGGCTCGTCCGGCCGGGGCAGCACGTGCCTGGCGATGTGGTCGTGCCAGCGCCGGCTGGCCTCGCCGTACCCGTCGGGCGCGTACACGCCGGCGAACACCGGCGTCACCCACTCCTCGCCCGGCTCCAGCCGCCAGGTGAGGCCCTCGTGGCCGAACCCGCCGGTCCAGCTCGCCCGCCCGGAGGGCGTGCGGGTGAGCGTGACGCGCCAGCTCCCGCTCCAGGCCAGGGCGCAGCTCCACACCTCGCCGTGCCGCTCGCCCGCGTCGCCGCCGTCGATCATGAGCCAGGGGTTCGCGTGGTGGCTGGTCACCCCGCGCCTGCTGGTCAGCGTCGTCTCCCCCACGGCCAGCTCGGTACGGCCCAGCGCGTGCTCCGAGCTCCAGCCGCCCGTGACGTGGCTGAGCCGGTAGCCCTCCAGCGCCGGAACGCTCCAGGCCGCCGAGTCGCACCGCAGCACGGTCACCGGCACCCGCGGCCGCAGCACGGTCCAGCGCTCGATCACGTCGCTGTCCTCGTGCACCCGGTAGTGCAGCTCGACCAGGAGCGGATGGCGGCGGTCGGAGAAGCGCAGCGTCAGGTGGCCCCCGTCAATGTCATGGCCGTCGTGCCGCCACTCGATCCCCCGGTCGCCGCCCGGGAGGACGACCTGCAGCGACGGCGTCTCGAACCGCGCGCCCACCTCGGAGACCAGCTCCTCCTCGCCCGCCGTGCTGTCGAAGCTGCTGGCCCCGGACGCGGCCGAGCTGGGGAGGCTGGCGGCCTGCTCGGCGGTCAGCGCGGGGCCCCAGTGCAGGCAGCGGGGGGCGTCGTCGTCCGCGAGGGCCACGACGTAGCTCGTGCCCGGGGTACGCAGCAGCCACCTGCGGCTGGAGGCGTCGAAAGTCACCGATCGCATGCCCCGGAGCCTAGGCACGACCCCGCTCGAATTCAATTCTTGACGAAGTTAATTACTGCTACTATCGCACTCATGCACCCTCGGCTCACCTCGACCCCCGCGGCGGCGACCGTGTTCACCATGGTGCTGACGCAGGGGCCGGTCTCCCGGGTGGAGATCGCCAAGCGGAGCGGGCTGTCGTCCGCCGCCGTCACCAAGGCCGCCCGGCCGTTCATCGAGGCGGGCTACCTGGAGGAGCTGGAGGCCACCGAGCGTACGGCGCCGGGTGCGGGCCGCCCGGCCAGCCCGCTCTCCATCAGGCCGGAGCGGGAGTTCTTCTGCGGGGTGAAGATCACTCACGAGGAGCTCATCGGCGTGGTCACCGACCTGCGCGCGCAGCCGCTGGTCTCGGCGCACCGCCCGCTGGCCACGACGTCGGCCGAAGGGGTGGTCTCGGCGCTGGCCGAGCTGGTCGCCGAGCTGCTGGCCACCGACCCGGCCTACGGCGAGCGCTGCCACGCGCTGGGCCTGGCCGTGTCGGGCGACGTCGACAAGGCCCACGGGGTGGTGCGCTACTCCCCTTTCCTGCAGTGGCACCAGGTGCCGCTGGCGCGGCTGGCCGCCGAGGCCACGGGCCTGGTCGTCACGATCGACAACGACGTCAAGTCGCTCACCGTGGCCGAGCAGTGGTTCGGCGACGGGGTGGGCACGTCGTCGTTCGCCCTGGTCACGGTGGGGGTGGGGATAGGGTGCGGGCTGGTGGTCAACGACCGGGTGGTGGCCGGCGCGCACGGGGTGGCCGGGGAGATCGGCCACATCCCCGTCGGGGGTGACGAGCCCGAGTGCCACTGCGGCGGGCGCGGCTGCGTCGAGGCCATCGCCGGCACGGCGCCCCTGCTGGCGGCGGCGCGCGCGGCGTCCGGCGACGCGTCGCTGACCGTGGAAGCGGCCATCGACGCCGCCCACGCGGGCGATCCGGCGGTGCGCGAGGTGTTCGCCCGCGCGGGGCACGCCATCGGGCTGGCCATGGCCGCGATGGCCAACCTGTTCGGGCCGGAGCGGATCATCGTGACCGGGGACGTGCCGGGGCTGGCCTCGTACGGGCTGTTCGAGGAGCAGCTCAACCGGTCGTTCGCGGCCCAGGCGTTCGGCGCGGCCGCCGACTGCCGCCTGCTGCTGCGCCCGCGATCGTTCGAGCAGTGGGCCCGCGGCGCCGCCGCGGTCGCCATCCAGCAGCACTTCGCCCTCGAGCCATGAACAGGGAGACCGAGTGACCGCAGCGCCCGGCATTTGGCAGCCGCACGATCGAGCGTTCGAGCAGCCGGAGGAGGTGCGGATCGAGGCCGCGGGGCTCGCGTTCGAGTGCTCGGCGGCGGCCGTGCTCACCTGCACGGCCGCCGAGCCGTCCCCGGGCGTCCTGGAGCTGCGCGTCGTCCCCGACCGGACCGCGGACGTGCGGGTGGCCTGGCGGGTGCCGTGCGTGGACGCGACCGCGTTCTGGGCTGCCGACGGCGGCGAGCACCGGGGGCTGCCGCCGTTCTGGCGCCGTCCCCGCGTGGCGGCGCTGGAGAAGAACGCGCCCGTCGGCTGCCTGGTGGGCGCCGGTGACGTGGCGCTGTGCGCCTACGCCGCGGGCGAGGTGGTCAGGCCCGTGCGGACGCGTACCGGGGTGGTGGAGGAGACCGGCGAGTTCGGGTTCTGGGTGGAGCACGAGGCCGAGCCGGACACGGGGCTCGTGCTGCGGCTCGACCTCACCCGGCGGCACTTCGCGACCACGCTGGCGGAGGTGGCGGACTGGTGGCGCGCGCTGCACGGACCGGTCGCCGACGTGCCGCGGGCGGCGCGGATGCCCGCGTACTCGACCTGGTACGCCATGCAGCAGCACGTCAGCGCCGAGAGCGTGGAGCGGCAGGCGGGGCCGGCGGCCGAGCTGGGCTGCGAGGCGATCATCGTGGACGACGGCTGGCACAGCGACGACCGGGGGCGCGGGTACGGCTATGTCGGCGAGTGGGAACCATCCCCCACCACATTCCCTGATATTTCGGGACACGTGGCCAAGGTGCGGGGTGAGGGACTGGCCTACCTGCTCTGGTACGCCCTGCCGTTCGTCGGCCGCCACACGGCGCTCTGGGAGCAGGTGCGGGGGTACACGCTGGCGTACAAGGAGCACATGAACGCCGCCGTCGTCGACCCCCGCTACCCGCGCGTCCGCGACCTGATCGCCGGCCACCTCACCCGGGCGGTCACGGAGTGGGGCATGGACGGCCTCAAGATCGACTTCATCGACCAGTTCGCCGTGGAGGACCCGCCCGAGCCCGGCCCCGAGGCCGACTGCCGGACGGTGAACGAGGGCGTGCGCCGGCTCCTGGCGCAGCTGCCGCGCGACTGCCTGGTCGAGCTGCGGCAGCCGTACGTGAGCCCGGGTCTGTGGCCGTACGCCACGATGGTGCGCGCCTCCGACTGCCCGCTCAGCCCGGCGCACAACCGGCAGCGCACGGTGGACCTGCGGCTGATCGCGGGACCCCTGGCCGTGCACGCGGACATGCTGATGTGGCACCCGGACGAGCGGCCCGAGCACGTCGCCACGCAGCTCGTCAACGTGCTCTTCTCGGTGCCGCAGATCTCGGTGGACCTGACCGCGCAGACGCCTGAGCAGCGCGAGGTGCTGCGGTTCTGGCTGGGCTTCTTCCGGGAGCACGCCGAGGTGCTGCAGCGCGGCTCCTTCGAGCCCGCGCGGCCCGACCTGGGCTACCCGCAGGTCACGGCCCGCTCGGGCGACACGGTGATCACGGCCCGGTACGCGCCGATGCCGGTGGCCGCGCCCGCCACCGGCACGCTCTGGCTGGCCAACGGCGACGCCTCCACCGACGTGCTGCTGCGGGTGCCCGACTCGGGTACGGCCCACGCCACGATCCTCGACTGCCGCGGCCGCACCGTCACCGAGGGCAACCTGCCCCTGCGCCCGGGCATCGCCCAGGTCAACGTCCCCGAGGGGGGCCTGCTCCGCCTGACCCGCTAGCGGTCAGGTTGCAGGCGCAGCCGCTCCAGCGCCCGGACAGTCGGCGGCTGCGCCTGGTCCGCGTTACCGGCGCAGCCGGTCCAGCAGCTGGGCCTGGTAGAGCGAGGGCGGCAGGAGGCCGGGCTGGTTGGCGCCCTCGATGTACCCGGCCGGCTGCGCGAACGGCCCGTCGCCGGTGATCGTGCCCTGGCAGCCGATCGCGTAGTTCTGGGCGGTCGGCGGTTTCTGCACGATGAGCCTGCTGGTCGAAACGTCGCAGTTCCACGCCACCGAGTGGGCCGCCGACCACCCGTGCGAGGTGCCGTACCGGCCGCGGTTGTACAGCCCGAGCGTGTAGTCGTAGTGCGGGTCGACGTCCTTGTGGCCGTCGAACAGCAGAGCCTGCGACCACCGGCGGTGGCCCTCGCTGGAGTTGAGCGCGTACTCCGAGGTGCCGCGCAGGAACACCACGCCCGACACCGTGCTGTGGCCGTTGGAGACGAACGCGTGCCTGGCCTTGTACGCGTAGCAGTCGCGGAAGAGCACCTGCTGCGAGTAGACGTAGGTGTTGAAGTTGTAGCGCCTGCTCCCCGTCACGATGCTGACCGGGTCGACGGCCCGGCAGTTCTCGACCGTGGCGCGGGTGGTCTCCTGGGTGGCGACCCCGGCCTGGGTGAAGTGGAGCATCGTGCAGTCGCGCACCCACGAGTCCTCGGTGCGCAGCAGGACGATCGCGTTGTAGGCGTGGTCCTCGTCCTGCTCCGGGTCCCCCTGGTACTCGATGTCGACGCGCAGCCGCTCCACGCCCACCTGGGTGACCAGCCCGGCCCGGTCCCACTTGTAGAGGAAGGACGGGGACAGGGCGCGGTTGAGGTGGTTGAAGACCGGGACATCGATTTTCACGACATTTCCGGAAACTTCGCGTACGTACCGGTTGTAGATGAGGGGGTGCTCGCCCACCTTCCACGCCGGTCCCACGTCGTGGCCGCCGTAGTCGATGGCCTTCAGCCACTCCTCGGTGCAGGGATGGGTGATCACGATGTTGTCGCCGGGCCGCAGCGAGCCCGCGTCGGCCACCGCGAACTCGCGCGCGCCCACCTGCACGAAGTCCGTGGTGATGTCGGTGCGGGAGCCGGGCACCTCGCCCGTCCAGCCGCCGCCCGCCGCGCCACCGGCCACGATCACGTCGCGGTCCTTCGGGTTGTTCCCGGTGGCCTTGATGATCGTGTTGCCGGCCGGGTCCTCGCCGTCGCCGGAGCCGCGCAGGACCGTGCCGCTCGCCCGTACGTACAGGGTGCCCGCCACCGGATAGAGGCCGGGCAGCAGGAGCAGGGCGCCGCGCCGCGCGCGGGGCAGCGCGGCCACCTCGTCGAGCGCCGCCTGAATATGGGCGGTGTTGTCGCCCTCGATCGGGCGGATCGTCCTGACGACGGGCACGTGCGGGATCGGCCGCTCGCCGTTGCGGTAGCCGGCATGGCTGAAGTCGGGGATGCGGTTGCCCTCCGCGTCCTGCTCGTACGCCAGCCGCCCCTGCCGGTCGTAACGCACCAGGCGGGACTGCCAGATCGTCGAAGCGCTCGCAGAGACCCCTCCCGCGGCGGACAGCGCCAGCGCGCCGCCCGCCGCGAGCACGGCCCGCCTGCTGAGGTCATGTGCCATGGTTCACCTATCTGATGACGATCTTGTCGAGCTCGGGCCCGCGGGCGGTGAGTCCGAAGAACCGGATCGTGTTGACCCCGGCCACCAGGTCCACCGGCACCGTCGTGGTGGTCACCGTGTCCTTGGTGCCGGTCATCGGCACCTGGATCGCGTCGCCGCCGTTGACGCTGACCGAGAACGACTGGGAGCCGTCCACCAGCGCGTGCACGGTCAGCTGCCGGGTCCCGGTGGTCTCCGACAGCACGCCCCTGACCACGGTGTAGTCGTAGACGTTGCCGCCGACGAGGATGACCTTCCGCCCGCCGGAGCAGACGGCGCAGTAGGCGGGCTCGGCGGCGCCCTCGAAGACGTTGCCGGCCCGCTCGGCCTCGTACGTCCCCGGGCCGCGGTCCGGCGGCGGCAGCTTCACCGGCGGCGTCGCGGGCCCGAGTTGCTCCGCCTTCAGATCCTTGACCAGCAGGTACGTCTCCTGCAGCCCGGCGCTCTTGATGCTGCGGTAGATGCCCCACTTGGGCCGGTTGTACTGCTCCTGCGTCCACCACAGGTCGATGTTCTCGACCTTCTGGTCCACGATCGTCCGCGAGCCGTTCTTCGGGCCGTCACGCAGCACCCACCGCATGTATCCGGCGTCGCCGGACTTGAACTCGATGGTCGTCGTGACCCACTTGTTCTGGATCGGCTCCAGGTCGGCCGTGGCGAAGTCGTGCGACTTGTTGTCCTCCAGCGTCCAGTAGCGGGCCGCGATCTTCTGCACGCCGTTCACGACCGGCAGCGAGATCTGCGCGATCGGCGTGCCGACGTCGGAGTTCTTCAGCTGCCAGATGTGGGTGAAGTTCGTGGTCGCGTCCAGCGTGTCCGGAATGTACATCTGGTACGTGATCCGCCAGGTCTCGTCCTTGCGGATCTCCAACGGGCTGCCGTCGGCGGCCCGCATGCCGCGTACCTCGTTGCGCATGCGGTCGGAGCCGTCACGGTCCTCCAGATGCGCGTCGAACCGCCACACACCCTTCTCGGCGCGCACGTGCGGCAGGCCCTCGGGATGGGAGCCGCGCCGGTCGTCCTCCAGCGCCTCGAACGCGTTGACGCCGTCGCGCCACGGGCTGGGGTTCCACCGGGTCTCCCATCGGGGAGCCCCGATGGGAGACCCGATGGCGACGGCGTGGGCCGGGGCCGTCTGCAGGAGCAGCGCCATCGCCGCCAGGGCTCCCACCAGGTGCCTTCTCACTGAATTGTCACCCTGTCGAGATCGGGCGCGCTGGCGCCGTCGTTGAAGAAGCGGACGCTGTTGGCGCCCGCGGCGAGCTGCACCGGGACCGTCGTGGAAACGGGCGTGCTCCAGTCCGTGCCGGTCAGCGAGACGGTCTGGGCGGCGCCGCCGTTCACGCTGACCTGGAAACTGCGCGTGCCGCTGACCAGGCCGTGCACGGTCAACTGCCGGGCGCCGGCGGAGGAGGACTGCACGTTCAGCGTGACCGCGTTGCCGGAGCCGCCGCCGATCCAGCCGACCTTGGTGCCGCCCGAGCAGCCGGAGCAGGACGCGGTGCGGGCGGTGCCGCTGAAGGAGCCCTGCTCGGCCTCGTACACGGACGGGTCGGTGCTGCCGCCGCCGGTGAGCTGGTAGGCCTGCAGGTTGCGGACCAGGAGGTAGGTGTTCTGCAGGCCGGAGCTGTTGATGCTGCGGTAGATGCCCCACTTGGGCCGCAGGTACTCGTCGTCGCCCCGCCACAGGTCGGTGTTGTCCAGGCGCTTGTCGACGAGCGTGGTGGAGCCGTCCTTGAGCGTCCAGCGCAGGTAGCCGCTGTCGGAGGCCTTGAACTCGAACGTCGTGTCCACCCACTTGCCCTGGATCGGCTCCAGGTTGGTGTTGCCGACCTCGTGGGTCTGCTCGGCCTCGTCCCAGTAGCGGACGTTGATCTTGGGGGTGCCGCCCGAGATGGGCAGCGACATCGTGTAGAGCGGCGCGCCGGAGCCGGGCACCTTCATCTGCGCGATGTGGGTGAAGCTGCTGGTCGCGTCCAGCGAGGTCGGGATGTACAGCTGGTAGCTGATGCGCCAGGTCTCGTTCTCGAGGATCTTGAGGTACGAGCTGCCGCCGGTCCGCATGCCCTTGACCTCGTTGCGCTGGCGGTCGTCGCCGTCGCGGTCCTGGGTGTGCATGTCGAAGCGGTACGCGCCGCCGGAGACGTAGATGTGCGTGACACCGGAGTGCGAGTCGGCGCGGTCGTCCTCGATGCCCTCGAACGCCTCTGCGACGGTGTCGTCCGCCGGATCCGGGCTCCAGCGCAGCGTCCAGGCGGCCGCCGCGGCGGGAGTGGCGGCGGGCAGTGCGGCGGCGGCGGTGACCACCAGGGCGGCTAAGACGCCGCCGATGCGCTTGTTCATTGGTCCTCATTTCTCCTGAGGTGAAGCGTGAACCCGCCGTTGGGGGGAACGGCGAGGTCGAGCTTGCCCCCGGCGGAGACGGTGACCGTCTCGGCGAGGATCCGGTCGCCTGGGGCGTCCCGGTAGATCTCGGCCGCCCATTCCCCCTGGTCGAGGAAGTCGAGCGGCACGGTGAGCGTGCGGGCCTCGCCCGACACGCCCGCGCCGACGTACCACTCGCCGCCGTTCCTCCTGGCCAGCAGGATGTGGTCGGCGGGGTCGCCGGACAGCAGCCGCGTCTCGTCCCACGCGGTGGGGACGGCCGACAGCAGCCGCAGGGCCTCCGGCCGGGCTTCGTAGGCCTCGATGCCGTCGGCGAAGTGCTGGACGCCGGACTCGAAGATCACCGACAGCGCGAGCTCGAACCCGGCCGAGATCGTGCGCACGCCGGTGAACGTGCACGGCGTGAAGTCCATCGGGCCCTGCACGTTGCGGGTGAAGGCCAGCGACAGGTAGTGGGCGGGCTGGTAGAGAGGCTGCTTGCCGGGCTTCGGCTTGATCCACTCGGCGCCCTTGACGGCTTCGGCGGTCATGAACTGCGGCCACGTCCGCTCGGTGCCGCGCGGGATCGTGCCGCCGTGGAAGACCACCATGAGCTCGAGCCGGGCGGTGGCCGCCAGGATGGCGTCGAACCAGCGCATCCGGTCCTGGCCGTCGGACTCGGTGAAGTCGATCTTCACGCCGACCGCGCCCCACTCCTTCCAGAGCGCGAGCTTCTCGCGGTGCTCCAGCTCGGTGTCCACGTGCTGCCAGTGCGACCAGAGCCAGACGCCGACGCCCTTCTCCTTGGCGTAGGCGATCAGCTCGGGCATCCATTCCTTGTTCCAGCCCGCGTCGGCCAGCAGGTACGGCCAGCCGTTCGCGGCGGCGAAGTCGGTCCAGCGCTTCTGGGCGTCGAGGTCGCGCGTCGAGGGCCCGTCGGACCACCACGACCAGGCGGCCGCCCCGGGCTTGATCCAGGAGGTGTCCTCGACCCTGGACGGCTCCGCGAGGCTGGTGACCAGGTCGCTCTCCACGATTGTGGCCAGGTCGCCGACGATCATCGTGCGCCAGGGGGTGGTGAGCGGGCTGGCGGCGGTCACGTACGGGTCGGGCAGGTCGAGCCGGAACGTGTTGCCGTCGAGGAGCAGGCGGGAGCCGGCGTAGCCGCTGTCCAGGTTCGACTCGGTCACGAACATCCAGGAGCCGCCGGTCTCGAAGAGCGAGGGGTAGCCGTACAGGATGGGCTCGGCGTCGGCGACGGTGCCGTGCCGGTGGATCTCCTCGTAGTCGCAGCGGCCGTTCTCGTACGGGAGCAGCACCGCGCGGGCCTCGGGCGGCAGGACGTACTCGGAGGCCTCCTCCACGACGGTGACCGGGCCCGTCCACGGCACCACGTACCGATAGGCCACGCCGTGCCCGCCGACGCGGACCTGCACGTCGAGCCGGTGCCCGTCCTTGGTGAACGACAGCGTCCACTCGCCGGCCTCGTAGCCGTGCTCGCGCCGCTTGCCGGTGACCGTCCGGTAGGTCTCCTCGACCCGCCGCTCGGACATCCCGGACAGGGTGAGCCCCTTGCTCAGGTCGGCGTGGGCGGTCCTGATGCCCAGCCTGGACGGCTCCAGCACCGTCCGCTCGCGGTGGCGCACCTCCAGCGTGAGCACGCCCTCGGTGGAGAGGGTCAGCCCCGCTTCCAGGTCCTCGTCACTGAACGTCCAGCTTGGCACGTGCCCTCCAGGGAAAGGAAGAGATAGGAGGAGTCGATCGCGGCTCACCAGCCGTCCCCACACCTGGCACGGCCGCCGGTCAAGGCGTAAGGATCTCCTCACAGTGCGCTAGAGCCTAGGTTGCAAGCGCTTTCAATTCAATTCTTGACGAAGTTAATTACCGGGTCTACGGTACGGCCATGCCTCACGGACTGCCACAGGTCCAGCTCATCAACGCGCTGATACATCCGACCTCTATCGAGCTCTTCCTTTGAGAGGCCCACCATGGAGATGAACCGTCGCCAGATGCTGGCCCTGGCGGTGGCGGCCGCGACGGCGCCCGTGCTGTCCGCCTGCGCGGACACCAGGCAGCAGAAGCAGGCCGCGGCTCCGGTCAAGTCCGGGGCGCAGCTGATCGATCCCAACCGGCCGGGCAGCGACGCCTGGCCGTTCGAGGCGGCCGAGCAGCTCAACAACTCGCTGACGTGGCCGAAGACGGACGTGGCCGACCCGGCGTCCAAGGTGACGATCACGGTGGCGATGACCACGGACGCGGTCACCGAGGTGCGCAACGCCCAGTTCGACTTCTTCTTCAAGAAGCGCCACCCGAACATCGAGATCAAGCGCGAGTCGTCGCCCTTCGACCAGTTCCTGACGAAGTACATGACGCAGGCCGCCGGCGGCACGCTGCCCGACGTGCTCTACAACCACTACTCCTGGACGCAGAACCTCATCTCCAACCAGGTGCTGCATCCGGTGGACGAGTACATCGCCAAGACGCCCGAGTTCGACATGGACGACATCCCCCAGAGCGGGCTCGGCTACTTCAAACGCGACGGCAAGCTGTACGGCCTGCCCACCGACATGGCGCCCAAGCTGCTCTTCTACAACAAGGATCTGTTCGACAAGGCCGGGATCGACCACCCGGACGAGAGCTGGACGTTCGACAAGCTCTTCGAGACGGCGAAGAAGATGACCAGCGGGTCGGGCGCGGAGAAGATCTACGGCTTCTCCCCCATGCCGACCCCGGGTCCCGACCTCGGCGCCGTCTTCCTGATGCCGTTCGGCGGCCGCTTCCTCGACGCCGCCGAGTCGAAGGTGATGATCAACGAGCCCAAGGCCAGGGAGGCCATGGGCCGTTGGATGGACCTGCTGGTCAAGGACAAGGCGGTGCCCAGCCTGGCCGAGCTGCAGCTGCTGGAGAAGGTGGACCCGTTCAAGACCGGTCATGCGGCCATGCTCATCAACGGCGCCTGGCTGATGCTGGAGCTGTCCAAGCAGACGGCGTTCAAGTGGGGCGCCACGCACATCCCCAAGGGCCCGGCCGGCCGCTTCACCCCGGCCGTGGGCAGCGCGCTGGTGATGACGGCCTCCTCGCAGAACAAGGACGCCGCCTGGATCTACATGCACGAGTTCCTGTCGTCCTCCGGCTACAAGTTCCGCCAGATCACCGCGCCCGCCCGGCAGTCCGCCTGGGACGCCAACGCCAAGGCGGTCGGCATCCCCGACGAGACGGCGAAGCTGGTCAAGGAGGTCCTGGCCGACTACGCCTCCGACGACGGCGTGCTGCGGCTGCCGGCCAACAAGAAGGTCGTCGACACGGCCAAGCCCATCTGGGAGCGCGCGATGCTCGGCAAGGTCAGCGTGGAGGACGCGCTGAAGGAGATCGCCGACAAGGTCACGCCCGTACTGGCCGAGAACAAGATCGCATGACTGCCGTCAGCGCCCGCAGCACGCTGGCGCGCCGCGAGGCGCGGCGCTTCCACCTGTTCGTCTCGCCGTGGGTGATCGGGTTCGTGCTCTTCAGCGCGGGCCCGATCCTCGGCGCCGTCGTGCTGAGCTTCATGGACTGGAACCTGCTGAAGCCGCCGACGTGGGTGGGGCTCGCCAACTACGAGCGCATGCTCAACGACCCCGAGTTCTGGGAGTCGATCGAGAACACCGTGCAGTACGGCCTCGGCTCGGTGGCGCTCGGCGTGTCGTTCACGTTCCTGCTGGCGCTGCTGCTCAACCAGCCGCTGCGCTTCCAGGGGCTGTTCCGCACCGTGATGTACCTGCCGTCGGTGGTGTCGGGCCTGGCCACGGCGCTGTTGTGGCTGAACATCCTGCACCCCGACTACGGCCTGATCAACAAGGTGCTGGCGTCGGTCGGCATCGAGGGGCCGGGCTGGCTGGCCTCGCAGGAGTGGGCCATCCCCGGGCTCGTGCTGATGAGCGTGTGGGGCGCGGGCAACACGATCGTCATCTACCTGGCCGGGCTGCAGGGCATCCCGAAGACGCTCTACGAGGCCGCCGAGATCGACGGGGCGGGGTGGTGGCGCCGCTTCTGGAGCGTGACCGTGCCGATGATGTCGCCGGTCATCTTCTTCAACGTGGTGACCGGGTTCATCGCGGCGCTGCAGAGCTACGTGCTCATCCTGGTCATGACCGAGGGCGGGCCCGGCAACGCCACGATGGTGCTGGGGCTCTACATCTACCGGCACGCGTTCGTCTACTTCGACATGGGGTACGCGGCCACGCTGTCGTGGGCGATGTTCGTGCTGGTCATCGCCGTGACCGCGATCCAGTTCGGCCTGGCCAGGCGCTGGGTGCACTACGAGTTCAAGTGAGGTCGCCGATGCTCGTCGAGACCGCGGTGAAACCCGCGCGCTCCCCCCGCACGGGCGGCAAGCCCTTGAGCTCGGAGCAGGCCGAGCGCGTCAGACGGATCCGGCGCTCCGGGGCGTACATCCTGCTGGCCATCAGCTCGGCGGTGTTCCTGCTGCCGTTCCTGTGGATGCTGACGACCTCGCTCAAGTCGGACGCCGAGAACCTGGCCTTCCCGCCGCAGTGGCTGCCCGACTCCTTCAACTTCGACAACTACGCCAAGGGCTGGTCCGGGTCGCTGCCGTTCACCAGGTTCCTGCTGAACACGATCGTGATCACCGCGCTGTCCATGGTGGGCAACCTCGTCTCGTGCATCCTGCCGGCGTACGCGTTCGCCCGGCTGCGGGCGCGGGCGGCGGGCTTCATGTTCGCGGCGCTGCTGGCGACCATGATGATCCCGCGCGAGATCACGCTGGTGCCGAAGTTCGTGATGTTCTCCAAGCTCGGCTGGGTCGACACGTATCTGCCGCTCGTCGTGCCGGAGTTCTTCGGCGTCGCGCTGTACATCTTCCTGCTGCGCCAGTTCTTCACCACGATCCCGCAGGAGCTCATCGACGCGGCCCGCATCGACGGGGCCTCGGAGCTGCGCATCCTGTGGAGCGTCATGCTGCCGCTGGCCAAGCCGGCCATCGCGGCGATCTGCCTGTTCTCCTTCGTGGGCAACTGGAACCAGTACCTGGAGAACTCCATCTACCTGCGCTCGATGGAGAAGATCACCCTCGCCCAGGGGCTCGGCATGTTCAACGGTCAGTATGTGACCCAGTACAACCAGATGATGGCCGTCGCGCTAGTGTCGATGCTGCCCATCCTCGTCATCTTTTTCCTGGCGCAGAAGACGTTCATCCGGGGCGTCACGCTCACCGGAATCGCAGGAAGGTAATCCTTGGACTACGAACGCCAGCCGTACAGAAGGTGCGGCCGCAGCGGTCTCCTCCTCCCCGCCGTGTCGCTCGGCCTGTGGCACAACTTCGGCGGGGGTAAATCCCTCGACAGCCAGCGCGCCATCTTCAACAAGGCGCTCGACCTCGGCATCACCCACTTCGACATCGCCGACCGTTACGGCCCGCCGTTCGGCGCCGCCGAGGCGACGTTCAACCGGCTCCTGCCGCGGTCGCTGCGTGACGAGGTGGTCGTCACCACCAAGGGCAGCAACCCCATGTGGGACGGCCCGTACGGCAAGGGCAACTCGCGCAAGCACCTGCTCGCCACGCTCGACCGCTCGCTGGCCCGGCTCGGCCTCGACTTCGTGGACATCTTCTACCTGCACCGCGACGACGAGGAGACGCCGCTGGAGGAGCAGGTCGCCACGCTGGACTACATGGTCCGCACGGGACGCGCTCTCTACGTGGGCGTGTCGAACTTCTCGCCCGAGCGCACGGCGCAGGCCGCCCGGCTGCTGCGCGAGCTGGGCACGCCGCTGCTGATCCACCAGCCGTCGTACTCGCTGCTCAACCGGAAGATCGAGCACGGCCTGCTGGGCGTGCTGGAGCAGGAGGGCGTCGGCTGCGTGGTCTACTCGCCGCTGGCCCAGGGCCTGCTCACCGACCGCTACCTCGACGGCATCCCCGCCGACTCGCGGGCCGCCGAGGCGCGCTTCCTCACCCCCGACCGGGTGACGCCCGAGGTGCTGGCGTTCGTGCGGTCGCTGTCGGAGCTGGCCGCCTCGCGCGGGCAGACGGTGGCGCAGCTCTCCCTGGCCTGGGCGCTCAGGGACCCGCGCGTCACGTCGGTGCTGGTCGGCGCCTCCAGCCCCGAGCAGCTCGAGGCGAACGTGGCCGCCGTCGACCGGCTCGACTTCTCCGACGACGAGCTGGCCGCCATCGACCGCGCCGCCAAGGAGGCCGGTATCGAGGCGTAAGGAGCCGTCTCCCCCGTGAGAGTGAGGGCGCTCGCTCGTCACGGGGATCCGCCGCTGCCCGGGCGACCGGCACGATCGTGACATGATCACCTGGACCGGCCGATGGGCCGTCTGGGCAGCGGCCTCCTGGACGCTGCTCTACGTCGCGTCCAAGATTCATTTCGCCCTCGCCGAGCGCATCGGCGTGACCGGCGGCCCGCGCGTGGCCCCGGAGACCTATCTGGAGTACGGGCCCGGCGAGGTCGCGCGGGCCCAGTGGGCCAACGCCGCCGCGGGCCTGCTCATGGCCGCCGTCGTGCTGGCCTCCCTCATTCCTTTCCGTCGGCCGCTGCCGCGCCGGACGCTGGCGGCGCTGCTGTGGTCGTGCGCGGCGATGGCCGCGGCGGGCGCGATCGGCATGACCGCCGGCGCCCTGTTCGCCGAGCGCGGCGGCGCTCTCTTCGGTGGCTACTGCGCGGTGTGGGCCGTGCTGCTCTGCCTCGCCTCCCTCTCCTTCCATCGACGCCACCCTTCCATAATGAAACAGCTTTCCCGTTAGCGTGCTACCTTAAGGGGACGACAGACCCATTAAGGAGTGATTTTTCATGGAATATCGGCAGTTGGGGGCGTCCGGGCTCAAGGTTCCGGCGTTGAGCTTCGGCGCCGGCACGTTCGCCGGGAAGGGCGAGCTGTTCGGCGCGTGGGGCGACACCGACGTGGCGCAGGCCCGGCGGCTGGTGGACATCTGCCTCGACGCGGGGGTGACGATGTTCGACACGGCCGACGTCTACTCCGACGGCGCGTCCGAGGAGGTGCTGGGCCAGGCGCTCAAGGGGCGGCGCGACCGGGCGCTCATCTCCACCAAGGCCGGGCTGCCCATGGGCGACGGCCCCGGTGACGCGGGCACCTCCCGGCACCGCCTGATCAAGGCGGTCGACGACGCGCTGCGCCGCCTCGGCACCGGCCACATCGACCTGTTCCAGCTGCACGCCTTCGACGCGGCGACCCCGGTGGAGGAGGTGCTGTCCACGCTCGACGACCTGGTCAGGGCGGGCAAGCTGCGCTACGTGGGCGTCTCGAACTTCTCCGGCTGGCAGCTCATGAAGTCGCTGGCGACCGCCGAGCGGTACGGCTACCCGCGCTACGTGGCGCACCAGGTCTACTACTCCCTGGTCGGGCGCGACTACGAGTGGGAGCTGATGCCGCTCGGCCACGACCAGGGCGTCGGCGCGGTGGTGTGGAGCCCGCTCGGTTGGGGCCGCCTCACCGGCCGCGTCCGCCGGGGCCGGCCTCTTCCCGAGGGCAGCCGGCTGCACAGGACCGCCGCCTTCGGGCCGCCGGTGGCCGACGAGCTGCTGTACGCGGTGGTGGACGCCCTGGACGAGATCGCCGCGGAGACCGGCCGGTCGGTCCCCCAGGTCGCGCTGAACTGGCTGCTCCGGCGCCCGACCGTCTCCTCGGTCATCGTCGGCGCCCGCGACGAGTCGCAGCTCCAGGAGAACCTGGGGGCGATCGGCTGGGAGCTGACGCCGGACCAGGTGGCCCGGCTGGACGCGGCGAGCGCGACCACGGCGGCGTACCCCTACTTCCCGTACCGGCGTCAGGAGGGTTTCGCCCGGCTCAACCCGCCGATCGCCGGCGGCGTGGAGTTCTGAGCGCCGCC
>NZ_JBSGFQ010000135.1:0-31948 GCF_053603495.1 Nonomuraea sp. NPDC004186
CGGCACCGGCAGCCGTACCCTCAAGGACGCCACCAGCGAGGCCATGCGCCACTGGGTGACGGCGACAGAGGAGGCGTACTACTGCGTCGGCTCGGCTCCGGGGTGACGTTCTCGCCCTCGGCGAGCGGCTTGACCACCGCGTCGAACGCCTGCTCGAGCGGCGAGGCCGGGTCGAGCTCGTCGAGCCTGGCCTCCTTGGTGCGCACCGCGCCCTTGGCGTCGCGCACCATCGACCGGGCCACGCCGAAGCGCCGCCCGTTGCTGTCGAACACCATCGCCACCTTGCCCGCCGCGACGGACGGGGCCAGGGCGTGGGCGATGGAGTTCTCCCTGCCCCAGCGCGGCACCGTGCCGTACAGGGCGAAGCAGATCGCGTCGATGATCGTGCTCTTGCCGGCGCCGGTCGGGCCCACGAGCGCGAAGTATTCGGTGTCGGAGAAGTCGACGGTCACCGGCTCGCGGAAGCTGCCGAAGTGGTCCAGGTGCAGCAGGAGGGGTCGCATCAGCCGGTCACCTCGTCGTAGAGCCGGTCGAACAGCGTGGCCACCTGCTCGTCGTGGCGGCCGGTGGCGGTCAGGTATTCGCGGAACAGCTCGCGCGGGCTTCGCTCGGCCGAGCCGGTCCTGCGCGTGGCGGGCACCGGCCGGAACCGCTCGTCCAGGACCACGTCCACGGCGCCGTTCAGCAGGCCGCGCACGTCGTCGGCGAGGCCCACGCGGGGTTTCTCCTCCACGATCACCTTGAGCCAGTCGTCGCCCGGCTCGATGGCCTCCAGCTGCTCCAGCGTGCCGCGCACGGTGCGCAGCCGCCGCGCGGAGGTGAAGGCCAGCTCCCGCACGACGGCGGGCTTGCCCGGGGTGACCTCGACCAGCAGCGCGCCCGGGGTGTTGCCCTCCTCGCCGAAGTCGACCGCCAGCGGCGAGCCGCTGTACCAGATCGGGCACGGGCCGGGGATCTGCTGGCGGCGGTGCAGGTGGCCGAGGGCGGCGTACTGGGTGGCGGTCGGGAACGCGGTCGGCTCGAAGTAGTAGGAGAAGATCGACTGCGCCTCGCGCTCGCCGCCGCCGAACGCCCCGCCGGGCAGGGTGCCGTGGGTGGTGACCAGGTTGACGGTGTCGGCGTGGAAGCCGGCGGTGAGCGCGCCGATCAGCTCGCCGATGCGGGCGGCGTAGTCGCGGTTGTGGTCGGCGGCGGTGCCGGTGAGGACCTCGGCGGCGCGTACGACATAGCGGTGCGACAGGAACGGCAGCACCGCCAGCCGCACCGGCTCGCCCGAGCGCGCCGTGAAGGCGAGCGTGCCGCCCGCGTCCGGGCGCCGGAACGAGCCGATGACGTGCAGGCCCAGCTTGCCGAGCACCGGCCGGTAGACCTCCAGCAGCTGCGGGTTGTCGTGGTTGCCGGCCAGCACGACCACGTCCCTGCCGTCGCCGCGCAGCGCCATGAGCGCGTTGAGCACCAGCGACTGGGCCTCGGGCGTGGGCGCCGAGGTGTCGAACAGGTCGCCGGCCACGATGACGGCGTCGACGTCGTGGGTGCGGGCGGCGGCGACCAGCTCGCGCAGCACCTCCCGGTGCTCGTCGAAGCGGGGGCGGCCCTTGAGCACCTTGCCCACGTGCCAGTCCGCGGTGTGCAGGATCTTCACGAAACCACCTGTGGTCAGAAGGGCGGGATGTCGTCTTCGACGCCGGGCAGGCCCTGGAACGGATCGGCCGAGACCTTCGCCGGCTCGGTCGCGGCCTCGGCCGGCCGGGTCGCCCAGGCCGGGAAGGGGAACGCGACGGCCAGCGGGACCGGGATCTCCGGCTGGGCGACGAACATGGTGCCGGGCTTGGCGATCGTGGCGCGCTCCCTGACGGCCGGGGGCAGCCAGCCGTACTCGGACCGGGCGGCCTCGGCCGGGTCGAGGCGGCCGGCGACGCGTACGGCGCTGTTGGAGACGATGCGCCGCTCCACCTCCGAGGCGGTCTGCTGGGCGCCGATGAGGATGACGCCCAGCGAGCGGCCCCGCTCGGCCACGTCCAGGAGGATCTCCTTGATCGGGGAGTCGCCCTCGCGCGGGGCGTACTTGTTGAGCTCGTCGAGCACCACGAACAGCAGCGGCCGGGCCGTGCCCGAGGACTCCTTGCGGTGGAACTCGCCGCGCAGCACCACGCCCACCACGAACCGCTGCGCCCGCTCCGGCAGGTTGTGCAGGTCCACGATCGACACCTGCGCGTCGGAGGTGCGGACCGAGTGGTTGCGGTAGAACGGCAGGTCGCCCCGGACGATCGGGGACAGCGGCCGCACGGCGCTGCGGAGCCTGCGCAGGAACGCGTTGACGGTGCCGAGCGGCGTCTGCGCGCCGGTCCACTCGCCGCGCGTGCCCTCGTCCTGGAGCTCGTCGGACAGCAGCTCGACGAGGTCGGTGAACGTACGGCAGGACGTGCCCCGCACCATGACCGCGCCGCCGTCGCCGACCGGCTCGGCCCACGCCTTCAGCCGGGCGGCGACCTGGCCGACCAGCAGGGAGTAGCCGGCCCGCTCGTCGTCGGAGTCGGCGAACACGAAACGCAGCAGCTCCTCCTGACAGAACTCGACCAGCGTCCAGTAGAAGGAGCTCACCCCCTGCGTACGCGCGGAGACGTGCGGCACGCCGTTGGGGTCGTTCGGCCGGGGCGGGGCGAAGACGTGGACGCTGCCGAACGCCCTGGCGGGCAGCCCCAGCCGGGCGTAGACGCCTCTGGCGCGCTCGTCGAGCCGCACGTTGTCGTGGTCGAGGAAGAGCAGGTCCTCACCCTTGACGGAGAAGATCAGCGCCTTGGTGTTGGCGGCCTCTCCCTCCAGCACGCCCGAATTGAAGATCGAGTAGAGCAGGAAGGTCGCGAAGGAGGTCTTGGTGGCCACGCCGGAGACGCCGGAGATCGACACGTGGGCGCCGCGGGTGCCGTCGAGGAAGTCGAAGTTGACGTAAAGCGGCTGGCCGTCACGGCCCATGCCCAGGGGGATCCGGCGGTCCATCACGTCGAAGTAGAGGGCCTGGTCGCGGTCGCCCGAGCCGGCCAGGAAGACCTTGGAGCCGGGCAGCGGCGGCACGAACACCTCCGGCTCGACCCGCGTCACCCGCACCTCCGCCACCTCGACCACGGCGGCCGGCAGCGCGCCGTCGGCGATCAGGAAGACGTCGGAGTCGTACGCGGCGCCCTCGTGCCTGGCCTCCACGGTCGTCACCACGCCCGCCACGAGCACGGTACCGTGGCCGGGCACCTCGCGCCTGGTCACCACCACGTCGTCGAGCTGGACGACCTTGCCCGGCTCCAGGCCGACCCAGAACGACAGCGGCGAGGCCGCCTGGGTGCCGAGCACCCGCCCGACGGCCTCACCCGCCGTGGGTGCCGCCTCTGTCACCTGATGGTTTACCGCCCCGTTGACCGTCACTCATCCCTCCGCCCCCACGAAACGCCCTTCTAAAGGAGCGTAGTGGGCCCGAGGTGTGCGTCCGGCGCATTTCACGTGCGCTCGCGTCCTGCGGGATCACATGGTTGACACTCGCCCGGTGAGCAGAAAAGATACGGTCGTCCGTACAACTGAGGCGGAGACGTCATGACCGACTGGGAACGCAGGCTGGCGCTCGACCCGTCAGCCGCGGTGCCGCTCTACTACCAGCTGCGCGAGCGCCTGCGGGCGGTGATCCGCGACTGCGAGCCCGACACGATGATCCCCGCGGAGAAGGACCTGATGGTCTACGCGGGCGTGAGCAGGGCGACGGCCCGGCGGGCGATCGGCGACCTGGTCCAGGAAGGGCTGCTGGTGGCCAGGCAGGGGAGCGGCACCTACACCGCCCCGCAGGCCGTGGCCCCCGAGCTGGGATCGCGGCCGGTCGGGTTCACCGAGACGATGGCGCGGCTGGGCCGCAAGCCCGCGACGCGGCTGCTCAAGGCCCACCTCCAGCAGGCCGGGTCCGACGCCGCCGCCGCGCTCGGCGTGCGGGAGGACCAGGAGATCGTCTTCGTCGAGCGGCTGCGCCTGCTCGACGGCGTGCCCTGCATGCTCGAAAGCGCCCACCTGCCCGTCGAGCTGGTCCCCGGCATCCTCGACGAGGACCTCACCGGCTCCCTCTACGACCTGCTGCGCACCAAGTACGGCCTCACCCCCGCGAGCGGCCGGGAGACGATCGGCGCGGTCAACGCCGACTACCGGCTCGCCGAGCTGCTGCGCGTGCCCATGGCCGCGGCCCTGCTGGCCACCGCCCGCAGCACGTGCACCGAGAGCGGGATCGCCCTCGAATACACCATCCGCCACGCCCGCGGCGATCTCACCGTGTTCTCCGTGGAGCTCAACGACCCCAACAACGCACTCATGGGCCAGTAAAAACCCCCATACCGGGAGGTCGAGCATGACCAGGTTGACCCGCCGTGCCCTGCTCAGAACCGCCACCCTCGCGACGGCGTCCGGCCTGCTCGCCGCCTGCGGCTCGGAACCGGCCGCCACGGTCCCCGCCGACGGGGTGCCGCGCGGGAAACTCTCCGTCTGGCTGCACCAGACCAAGGCGTACGACAAGGTCTTCAACCCGCTGCTGCGCAGCTACATGCAGGAGTTCGGCGGCGTCGACATCACCCCCTTGTACGTGCCGGTCGACAAGCTCGACGCCAAGCTGCTGACCGCGTTCGCCGGGGACGTCCCGCCCGACCTGGTCAAGATCGGCGGCTGGACGATTCCGGGCCACGCCCGCAAGGGTCGCCTCGCCCCGATCATCCCCAAGGCCATGGGCGTGGCCGACGAGAAGGCGCTGGTCCAGGCGTACGACGAGCACGCGATCGGCTCGCTGTCGTACGAGGGCAAGCTGTACGGCGTCCCCATCGACTACACGATCTGCTACCTCTACTACCGCAAGGACAGGTTCGCCGAAGCCGGGCTCGACCCGGACAAGCCGCCCACCACCTGGGAGGAGGTCGCCGAGTACAGCAAGCGGCTGACCTCGGCCGACGGCAAGAAGGTGGGCCTGCAGTGGATCCTGGGCAGCCCGCAGTGGACGCTGATGCAGCTGCTCGCCCTGGTCAAGGGCAAGGGCGGCACGATACTCAGCCCCGACGCCACCAAGGCCACGCTCGCCTCGGACGCCGGGGTCGAGGCCCTGCGCTACTACGGCAGCCTGGGCAACCCCAAGCTGTCGAACCCGCTGTCCGGCTTCGGGCTGTTCGCCACCGGTGAGGCGGCCATGCTGGTGTCCGGGCTGTTCGCGATGGACCTGTTCCCGACGCTGAACCCCAAGCTGACCTTCGGCAAGGGCTTCGACATCGCGCCGATGCCGCGCTGGGAGTCGGGCCGGCCGGTCGCCCCCGCCTACACGTGGGGCTGGGCGGTCGCCCAGAAGTCCAAGCTCCAGTACACCGCCTGGCACTTCATCGACTACCTCCAGCGCGAGGACGTCGCCGCCAGGCAGCTCAAGGACGCCAGCCTGCTCACCCCGGTCAAGGGCTGGGAGAAGCTGCCCGGGGCCGACCAGAAGGCCATCGACATCATGGCCGCCTCCGCCCCGCACGCCGACTTCGGCCCGCAGACGCCCGTCTGGAACGAGATGGCCAAGGCGCTCACCGACGCCGGCGACGCGGTGGCGTTCGGCAAGAAGACGCCCGAGCAGGCCGCGGCCGACTTCGACCAGGCGATGCGGATCGCCCTATGACGCTGTCTCTGGGGCTCGCACCTCGCGTCGCGCGGGTCTCGGGCCAGGGGCAGCGCTGGGCGGAGGCGCGCACCGGCGCCCTGCTCTCCCTCCCCGCCGCCCTGTACTTCCTGGTCTTCTGGGTCGTGCCGTTCGTGTCGGCGGTCTACCTCAGCTTCACCAGCTACGACCTCGCCGGCGCCCCAGAGTGGACGGGCCTGGACAACTACCGCAGGATGCTGGAGGACCCCGGCTTCTGGAACTCGGCCAGGGTCACCGCCGTCTACACCGCCGGCTCCGTGGTTCCGTCGATCGTGCTCGCCCTGGCGATCGCCGTGCCGCTGAGCAAGCCGGGCCGCTACAACGCCTTCCTGCGCGGGCTGATCATGATCCCGGCCGCGATGCCGCTGGTGGCCACCTCGCTGACCTGGTCGGTGATCTTCGCCGAGGACGGCCTGGCCAACGCGCTGATCGGGCTGGCCGGCGCGGAGCCGAAGCCGTGGCTGACCGACGAGGGCCTGGCGCTCTGGGCCCTGGTGATCATGACGACGTGGAAGCACCTCGGCCTGTTCGTGATCATCCTGACGGCGGGCCTCCAGGGGCTGCCGCTGAGCGTCTTCGAGGCCGCCGGGCTCGACGGAGCCGGGCCGGTGCGGATCTTCTTCCGCATCACGCTGCCGCTGCTGCGCCGCACGCTGCTGTTCGTGCTGGTCATCGCGGTGGTCGGGGCGATGCAGTCGTTCGTGCCGGCCTTCCTGCTGACCAAGGGCGGCCCGGCGGGCGCGACCGAGGTGCTGCCGCTGTACATGTGGGCGACCGGCTTCACGTTCGAGCGCATGGGCTACGCGTCGGCCATCGCGATGGTGCTGCTCGCGGCCATGCTGGCGCTGTCGATCGCGCAGTTCCGCGTGCTGCGGGGAGGCGATGACGGGTGAAGGTCTTACGCGGGACCGTCCTGACGCTGGTCGTGGCCGTCATGCTGCTGCCGGTGTACGCGATGTTCGCGGTCTCCTCGGCTTCGGACGCGAGCGATCTCGGCGGGCTGTCGTTCGACGTCTCCCAGCTGGGCGCGCACGTGGCGCAGCTGTTCGGCCAGGGCGGCTTCCCGCTCTACCTGCGCAACAGCCTGATCCTCTCGCTCGGCATCGCGGTGCTCGAGGTGATCCTGTCCGCCGCCGCCGGGTACGCGCTCGCGCAGCTCCGATTCCCCGGCAGCCGCGCGCTGTTCGCAGTGATCGTGGGGACGCTGTCGCTGTCGCCGATCGTGGTGCTCGTGCCGATGTACCTCATCGTCAAGGCGCTGGGCTGGATCGACACCTTCCAGGGCATGATCGTGCCGTTCATGATGAGCGCCTTCGGGGTGTTCCTGGTCCGCCAGTTCGCCCTGGCGCTGCCGCGCGAGCTGCTGCTGTCCGCGCGGGTGGACGGGGCGAGCGAGCTGCGCATCTTCGCCCGCATCGGCGTGCCCCTGCTGCGGCCCGCGCTGCTGACGCTCTTCCTGCTGCAGTTCCTCGCGCAGTGGGACAACCTGCTCTGGCCGCTCATCGTGGCCAACAACCCGGGGCTGTGGCCGCTGCCGGTGGGGCTGTCGCAGCTCCAGACCGAGTACGACTTCAGCATCGGCCTGGTCAGCACCGCCGCGCTGATCACGGCGGTGCCGCCCCTGGCGCTGATGTTCCTGCTGCAGCGCTACTACGTCGCCGGGCTGACCCTGGGAGGGGTGCGCAAATGAGCTCGTACGGGGAGTGGACGACGGCGTACGGGCTGCCCGCGTTCGCGTACACGCTGGACCAGGAGCGGGACCCGCGCGCCGAGTGGGACCCCGTGCTGGACCCGCCCACGCGGCGGCACTTCGCGCACGTGGGCAACCGGCGGATCACGCTGGTGTCGGACAACTACGGGCTGAGCGACCTGTTCGACGAGCACACCGGCCTGCTGTGGCTCACCCGGGGGACCGGCGTGACCCGCATTGGCGAGCTTTCCACCGATATTTCGGGATCTGAGCGGATCTTCGGGCCGACCTTCGCCGTCGTCCGGGTGGCCGACGAGCGGGTGGCGCTGGAACGCACGGTCCTCTGCCCGGAGGGCGAGCAGCCGTGGGTGCTGATCCGGCTGCGGGTGCGCAACCTGCTCGACGCGCCGGTACGGCTGGAGGCGACCGAGGAGTGGGCGGCCAGGCCGGCCCGGGTCGAGCTCATCACCGGCGCCGTCGACGCCGACGACCCCGGGCTCGAGCTGGAGCTGATCGGCGGAGCGAGGACGCGGTCCGGGCGGCTCGTGCTCCCGCTGGAGCTGGCGGCGGGCGAGGAGCGGCTGCTGGACCTCCGCTACGGCCTGCTCGGCCCCTCGTCCGGGACCGCGACGTTCGAGGAGAGCCTGGAGGCCCTGCGCGGCCGGCTGCCGCGCGCGTCCGCCGCGCGGGCGCCCGAGGCCGAGCGGGAGATCCCCTGGCACGCCGCCCTGCTCACCGGCGCGGCCTGCGCCGACGGCGTGCTCGGCGGCCACACCCTCGACCAGGGATCCTGCTACTCCTTCCGGCACGGCTTCAACGGTGCCGCCCGCGACCCGCTCCAGCACGCGCTCCCGCTCGTCTACATCGAGCCCGACCTGGCGCTGTCCGTGCTGCGCAACACGTGCGCGTGGGGTGGACCCGACGGCGACCTGCCGTATGCGCTCGGACCGGACAAGCGGCCCTGGACCGACCTGTTCCGCCCGTCGGACCAGAACCTGTGGGCCCTGTGGCTGGCCGCCGAGTACCTCAGCGCGACGGGCGACGAGGCCGCCTTCCGCGCGGACGTGCCGTACCACCCGGTCCACGGGACCCCCGGGGTGCCGCTGCTGGAGAACCTGCGCAGGCAGTTCAGGTTCTTCGCCGAGGTGGTCGGACGGGGTGAGCACGGGCACGTCCGCATCCTCAACGCCGACTGGAACGACATGGCCATCACCGAGAGCGGCGTGCCGCGCGAGGTGATGATCGCCCAGGGTGAGTCCGTCCTCAACTCCGCCATGGCCGCCTGGGTCCTGCCGCGCTACGCGACGCTGGCCGAGCGGCTCGGCGACCACGCGACCGCCGCCGAGGCCCGCAAGCTCGGCGAGGAGCTGCGCGACCTGGTCGCGGGGGAGTGGAACGGGCGCTGGTACCGCCGCGCGTACGGCCCGGGAGCGGTCGTCGGCGACGACGATCTGTGGCTTGAGGTGCAGCCCTGGGCCATTTTGTGCGGCGCCGCCCCACCTGAGCGGGCCGTGGAGCTGCTGCGCACGATCGAGCGCACTTCCGCCGCCGATTCCCCTTTGGGCGCCCGGCTGCGCTGGCCCGCCGCCGACGCGTACGGCCCCGGCGGGGTCGGCACGATCTGGTACGCGATCAACATGACGCTCGTCTGGGCCGCCGCCGAACACCTCCCCGACCTGGCCTGGGACTGGTGGCGGCGGATGACGCTGGCCGCGCACACGGTCGCCTACCCGGACGTCTGGGAGGGCACGCTGTCGGGCCCCGACGCCTACCTGGCCCCCGAGACCGGCCGCCCCGGGCGCACCTGGGACCTGGCCGAGGTCGGCGTCGCCATGCAGGCGTACCCGGTCGCCAACCTGCACAGCCACTCCCAGCCGCTGCTGGCCTACCTGCGGCTGCTCGGCGTCGAACCCTTCCGGCGGCCGCGCGGCGGGGCCCGCTTCGCCTCCCGGGCGCTGGAGGTCGGGCCGTGACCGCGCTCGGGGTCGACGTCGGCGGCACGTCCATCAAATGGGTGACGCTGGAAGGCGACGCGGTCTCCGGCTCGGGCACCGTCCCCACGCCGCCCGGCCCCGACGAGGCGGTGAAGCTCGCGGCCTCGCTGGCCCCGCACGCCGGGTCCATCGGGATCGGGCTCCCCGGCCACGTGGACCGCGACACCGGAACCGCCCTGTTCGTCCCGAATCCGCCGGGTGACTGGGACGGCTACCCCGTGGGGGCCCGGCTGCGCGAGCTGACCGGGGTCCCCGTCTCCGTCGTCAACGACGCCCGCGCGTTCGCCCGCGCCGAGCTGGCGCTGGGCGCCGCCCGCGGGCTGGCCGACGTGCTGTTCGCCGTGCTCGGCACCGGCGTGGGCGGGGCCGTGGCGCTGCGCGGGACCGTCCTCGTCGGGCCGCGCGACAACCTCGGCGAGATCGGCCACCTGACCGTCTCCCCCTGGGGGCCGGTCTGCTGCTGCGGCAACCGGGGCTGCGTGGAGACGTTCGCCGGCGGGCCGGGCATCGTGCGGGCCTTCCGCCCGGGGACGGCGACGGCCACCGCGGCGGAGGTCGCAGAGGCCGCCAGGGCCGGGGACGAGCGCGCGGCCCAGGTGTTCGAGCAGGCCGGATGGGCGCTCGGCGTGGCCCTGGGCGACGCGGCCGCGTTCTTCGGCGTCGGCTCGGTGGTCGTCGGCGGCGGTATCTCCGGCGCGCTCGACCTCATGCGATCCACCCTGCACAACGAACTCGCGCGCAGACGACCGCTGATCGGAGACGTCACGGTGCTGCCCGCCGTACTCGGCCCGATGGCGGGGGCCATCGGCGCCGCACTCTATGGGAGGAGATCTGGATGAAGTGGATAAGCCGCGCCATGGAGCTGCTCGGCGAGATCGAACGGACACAGGAGGACGCCCTCGCCGAAGCCGCTCGCATCGCCTCTGAGGCGATCCTCGGCGGAGGAGTGGTGCACACGTTCGGAACCGGACATTCGCGGATGGGCGTGGAGGAGATGTTCCCCCGCTACGGCTCCTACCCCGGCTTCCACCCCATCGTCGACCTGTCCACGACCTTCTACACCCAGGTGGCCGGCTCGAACGGGATGCGCCAGGCCATGTTCATCGAGCGCGTCGAAGGGCTGGCCGAGGCCATCCTGGGCAACTTCGAGCTGCGGCCGAGCGACGCGGCCATCGTCTTCAGCGTCAGCGGGCTGAACGCCGTGCCCATCGAGATGGCGATGGGCCTGCGCAAGGCGGGCCTGTCCGTCGTGGCCGTGACCTCGATGAACGAGACCATGGCCGTCGAGCCCGGACACCCCAGCGGCACCCGGCTGGCCGACCACGCCGACGTCGTGGTCGACCTGCGCACCCCGGTCGGCGACGCGCTGTGCCACGTCGAAGGGCTGGCCGAGCCGGTCGGCCCCGGCAGCACGCTGGCGGCCGTCTCCGTGGTCAACGAGATCAAGGTGCGCACGGCCGAGCTGCTGGTGGCGGGCGGCTGGACGCCGCCGGTCATCTCCAGCGCCAAGCTCGTCGGCGGACCCCGCTCCGACGAGCTGTTCGAGGCCGCCTACCTCGAACACGCCCGCCGCGCCGCCGCCGTGCTCAGGAAGCCATGAGCGCCGTCCTGGTGGCGGGCTCGGACGGCGGCATCGGCCGCGCCTGCGTGGAGGCGGTCGAGGCGTCCGGCACGAGCGCGTACGGCGTGGACCTCGCCGACGGCATCGACATCACCGAGCCCGGCGGGGTCGAGAAGGCGCTGGCCCAGGCCACGGCCCGGCACGGGCGGCTGGCCGGAGTCGTGCACGCGGTCGGCATGTCCGGCCGCAGGCTCGGCGACGGCGGCGTGACCGAGTGCACCGACGAGGCCTGGCACGAGGTGCACCGGGTCAACCACGAGTCGGTGTTCCGGCTGCTGCGCGCGGCGATCCCCGCGCTGCCCGAGGGCGGGTCGATCGTGGTGATCGGCTCGGCGCTCGGCACGTCGATCGACGACGACTTCCGCACCGTGGCCTACGCCTCGGCCAAGGGCGCGCTGATCCCGCTGATCAGGACCGCCGCCCGCGAGGCCGCGCCGCGCGGGGTGCGGGTCAACCTGGTCTCGGCCGGCCTGGTGGCCACGCCGATGAGCGTCCGCGCCCGCACGTCCGCCGCCGTCCAGGCCAGGATGCCCGCGCTGATGCCCCTCGGCGCGAGCCCCTGCGGGCCGGAGGAGATCGCGCAGGCCGTGCTGTGGCTGCTCTCGCCCGCGTCGGGGCGGACCACGGGCGCGGTCATTCCCGTCGACGGAGGGTGGCATCTGCGGTGAACGTCCTGTGGGAAGGCGACGTGGTCGTCGCCGGCGGCGGCAGCGCCGGGTGCGCGGCGGCCGTGGCGGCGGTCCGCTCCGGCGCGTCGTGCCTGCTGGTGGAGCCGGCCGGCTTCCTCGGCGGCACCGGCGTCGCCGTGCTCGACACCTTTTACGGCTTCTACGCCCCCGGCCCGGTCTCGCGGCGGGTCGTCGGCGGGATCGGCTGGGAGGTGTGCGAACGGCTCTTCTCCGCCGGAGCCGCCTTCGAGCGGCCCAACACGTACGGGGCCGGCACCGGCGTCACGTACGAGCCGGAGGAGCTCAAGCTCGTCTGGGACGAGCTCACCTCCGGCGCCGGCGTGCTGCTGCACGCGCGGGTGTGCGCGTACGTGCCGGGGACCGGGGTCGAGGTGGAGACCGTGGCCGGCCGGTTCCTGGTCAAGGCCCGGGTGGTCGTGGACGCGACGGGCGACGGCGAGGTGGCCTGGCGGGCCGGGGCCACGCTGGAGCGGCCGAGCATGCGCTCGCAGCCGATGACGGCCACGTTCCGGATGGGCGGGGTGGACCTGTCGGCCACCGGCACGGCCGAGCTGCACGCGCTGATGGCCGACGCCGACCTGCCCAGGCGCGAGGGCTCCGTGCACAGGACCGTCAACGACGGGATCGTGCACACCAACCTGACCAGAGTGATCGGGCTCGACCCGACCGACCCGTTCGAGCTGTCGCGTGCCGAACGCGAGGGACGTGCGCAGGTGCGGGAGTACGTCCGCTTCCTGCGGGCCAAGGTGCCCGGGTACGAGTCGGCGGTGCTGCTGAGCACGTCCGTGCGGATCGGGGTGCGGGAGTCGCGGCGGCTCGTCGGACGATATGTCCTGACTTCTGATGATGTGTTGGCCGGGAGGGATTTTCCCGACACGATCGCCCGGTGCGGCGCCCCCATCGAGGACCACGCCGCCGGGGCGGCCACCCGGTGGGAGTACGTGCACGACTACGGCACCTACGGGATCCCGTACCGGTGCCTGCTCCCGGTCGAGGTCGACGGGCTGATCGTCGCGGGGCGGTGCCTGTCGGCCACGCACGACGCGCACGCCTCGGCCCGGTCGATGGGGCAGTGCATGGCGATGGGGCAGGCGGCCGGGACGGCGGCGGCGCTGGCCGTACAGGCCGGGGTGGAGCCCGCGTCGGTGGACGTGGACCTGCTGCGCGCCCGGCTTCGCGAGGAAGGAGCGCTCCTGTGACGGTTCGTACGGTGCTGGGGGACGTCGAGGAGATCGGCCTCACCTATGCGCATGAGCACTTTTTCATGACCGGTGACTGGCCCGTCCGCAACGAGCCCGACTACCGGCTCGACTCCCTGGACGCCGCCGTCGCCGAGGTGACGGCGGCCCGGCGGCTGGGGCTGTCCGCGGTGGTCGAGATGACGCCGCTCGGGTTCGGCCGCAGCCCGTCGCTGATGAAGGCGCTGGCCGAGCGGACCGGGCTGCACGTGATCGCGGTGACCGGCTTCCACAAGAGCACCTACTACAGCGACGCCCACTGGCTGCACCACTACTCGCCCGACGAGATCGCCGAGCTGCTGGTGGCCGAGATCGAGCTCGGCATGGACGAGTACGGGCTGGTCGGGCCGCTGGTGCGGCGGTCGCCGGCGCGGGCGGGGGCCATCAAGATCGCGACCTCGTACCACGCGTTCGGGCGCGGGGTGGAGCGGCTGATCGGCGCGGTGGCCGCGGCCGCCGTGCGCACCGGCGTGCCGGTCGTCAGCCACTGCGACAAGGGCACGATGGGGCACGAGCTGCTGGACGCGCTGTCCTCGCACGGCGTGGAGGCCGATCGGGTGGTGCTCGGGCACATCGACCACAATCCCGACGCCGGATATCTCACGTCATTGGCGGAGAGGGGGGCGTACCTGGCCTTCGACCGCCCCGGGCGGATCAAGTACGGGCCCGACAGCGAGATCGTCGCGCTCGTCGCCGAGCTGGCCGGGCGCGGGCTGGGGCATCGGCTGCTGTTCGGGATGGATCTGGCGCGGCGGTCGTACTGGCCGGGGCTGGGCGGCGGGCCGGGGCTGACGTACCTGCTGGAGCGGTTCGTGCCGCGGCTGGAGGCGGAAGGGCTCGGCGAGGCGGCCAAGGCCGCGCTCATCGCCAACCCACGCGCCGCCTTCGCGCTACGGCCGCGCTGATCGCCAACCCGGGGCCGCCTTCGTGCTGCGGGCGGACCGTCAGGCGACTCGCGGGCTCAGGCGGCGTCGCCCGGGGACTCGCTTGGTGGGAGCTCGGCGGCGACGAGGTCGGCGGCGCGCACCGGGTCTCCGCTCACCCGGTCGCGGAGCCGCTCGACCGACCAGATGGAGCCGGACGCCGCCAGGGTGAGCCCGGCCTCGCAGAGCTCGCCGTACACGCCGAAGTCGAGCTCGGGCAGGCGCGCGTGCAGGGCCTCGGCCAGACCGGCGGCGAAGGCGTCGCGCGCCGCGCGCCGTGCCGGATCGCACTCGCCCAGCGCATCGGTGATGCCCCGGTCCTCCTCGAAGTCCTCCAGGTACGGCACCAGCGCCGGATCCCCGAGGCAGGCGATCGCCGTCAGCGTGTTGGGGCTGAACCCGCCGTTGTCCAGCAGGCGGGCGGCATGCGGCACGACGCGGCGATCACGACGGCGGGCCAGCCCGGCGATCGCCTCCTCACGCGCCTCGGTGTCCTGATCGCCGACCCGGGCCCACAGCGCCTCCCGGATCGCCCGGCTGTCCGCCTGGCACTGGGTCCCCAGGGCGAACGTCGCCCAGTCCCGCACCTCGTCCTCGGGGTCGGTGGTCAGCCGGATCAGCGCCTCGATCACCGCGTCGTCCGCGCGGCCCAGCGGCAGCGACCACGCGACGTAGAAGCGCACGTCCTCGTCGGGGTGCTCGGCCAGGCGCAGCAGCTCGGGCACGGCCCGTACGTCGCCCGTGCAGCCCAGCGTCCGCGCGATCGAGGCGTTCACGGCGTCTTCGGTCTCGGTCGCGACCAGCTCCAGGGCCGCGAGCAGCACCGGCTCCCGCAGGGACGCCTCGACCTGCGCCACGCTGCCCAGCAGGTCGCAGCCGATCCTGCGCTCGGCGGGATCGGGTGACCGCACCAGAGCGAAACCCCGCCCCGCCGCGGTCTCCCGATCCTGCGTGGCCTTGCCCACGAGTTCCCACGCCTGGTCGTAGTCGCCCGGACAGGTGGCGTTCCTGATCAACTCGACCGCTTCGGCGATGACGTCCATGGGAGGCATGGTCGCGCGCCGAGCGCCGTGCGGCCATCCGTTTTCCTCAAGGCAGGTTCTTCTCGACCTGGTTCTGCCAGTTGGCGTTGGTGTTGATCTCGGGCGAGGTGCCCGCGAAGGCGCCGCGCGCGTACGTGTCGCCCTGGAGCTGGTACATCAGCCACGCCGTCACGTAGCCGAGGAAGCCGCCGCCCGTGCCCTGGATCGTGTTGTGGCCGGCGCCCTTGAGCAGCGCCTTGGCCGCCGCGCCCGGGACCTGGCCGTAGTACGTCTGCAGCGCCGAGTTGGGGGAGATGATCGTGTCGCTGGACCCGCTGACGAACAGCACGGGGCAGGTCAGCTGGTCCACGTGGAACGCGTCGCCCGCGCTCACCCAGATCGGGGCGGGCAGCGCGATGGGGACGACGGTGTCGATGAGCCCGCCGGACTTGGTGGCGGTGTTCACCGAACCGCCCGCACCCTGGGAGTGGCCGACCGCGCCGACCTTGGTCACGTCGAGCTTGCCGTAGAAGACGCTGGAGCTGTCGGTGTTCCGGTCGATCAAGTACCGGGCCGCGGCGATCATCTCGGACCCGGTGCCCGTCGTGGTGTCGGTGGAGGCGACCACGGCGAACCCCCAGGAGGCCAGCTGGTTGAGCAGCCCCGGATACTGCGTGGGCACCGCGTTGGTCCCGTTGCCCCAGGTGATGATCGGGTGCTTGAAGCCGCCCGCGCCGAGGTCGGCCGGATAGTAGAGCTTGTATCCGGTCGCGTCGGCGGTCGCGACCGTCCACGGGCCCGCGACCTTGTAGTGCGCCTCGATGGTGTCCGCGGCCTGGGCGGGCCTGGCCAGGAGCCCGAGTACGAGCGCGACGGCGGCCACGACGAACTTCATACAGCCTCCATAATTTGTACGGATGACCGAAACTCTCGCTTCACAAGTGGGTCGTGTCAATGGTTGGATCGTGGCCATGGAGCACGTGCCTTCCGCGGCGGAGATGCTGGGCTGGATCGAGACCGTCGTGGGGCAGGGCGTCCGCCGCCCCGGCTACCCGGCGGACGCGTGGACCGAGCGGTGGCTGGCCGAGCGCCTGGCGGAGTTCGGCCTGGAGGTCACGCTCGAGCCGGTCGAGGTGCCGCGCTGGCAGCCGGGCACCGGGCTGCTGCGCCTCGACGACGGCACCTCGTGGACCGGCATGCCGCTGCCCCACACCGCGCCGACCGGCGGCCTGCGGGGCCGGATCGCGCGGCTCGCCGACGCCCGGCCGGGCGACATCGTCGTGGACGAGGTGACCTTCAGCGAGTTGCCGCAGTCCTACGTCAAGACGCTCGCCACCTCGGCGTACGACCCCGAGGGCGTCTTCGACACCCTGGTCCAGACGATCCCGTTCGGCCCCCGGATGATGGAGGTCGTCGAGCCCGCCCTGGCCGCCGGGGCCGCGGGCTTCATCGGCGCGCTGACCGGCCTCCCCTGGGAGACCCGCGACTACTACGTGCCGTACGACGCGGTCGAGCGGCCCATCCCCGCGCTGTGGCTGTCCGGGACGGACGCCCGCCGGCTCCTGGCCCGCCTCCCGTGCGAGGGGAAGCTGATCGCCGAGTCCGCCACCGACACCGTGATCACCCACAACGTGGTCGCCACCCTCCCGGGCAGCTCGCCCCACACGGTCATCGTCGCCTCGCACCACGACGCCCCGTGGGCCTCGGCCGTGGAGGACGCCTCCGGCCTGGCCCTCGTCCTGGCCACCGCCCGCCACTGGGCCCGCGTCCCGGCCGAGGAGCGCCCGCACAACCTGACGTTCCTGCTCACCTCCGGGCACATGGCCCACGCGGCCGGCACCCGCGCCTTCATCGACCGCCACCGGCCGGAGCTGGCCGGCGTCGTGCTCGAACTGCACCTGGAGCACGCCGCGCTCCGCTGCGAGGCGGTGGACGGCACGCTCGTGCCGACCGCCGAGCCCGAGGTCAGATGGTGGTTCACGACCCGAGCCCCCCGGCTGGAGAAACTGGTCGCCGCGACGCTGGAGGCGGAGGACCTGCGGCGGTCGTTCGTCCTGCCCCCGGACGTGTTCTCGCCGATGCCGCCGACGGACGGCGCGTTCTTCCACCCCGAGGGGGTGCCGCTGGTGCACTTCCTGTCGGCGCCGATGTACCTGTTCGACTCGGCCGACACGATCGACAAGATCGACGTGGCGGGGCTGGAGCCGCTGGCCCGCGCGGCCGTCCGGATCGTGGCGGGCACCGCCGGGTGGACCCCGGCAGACCTCCGCGGGTAGCGGCGCTCCGCCGGCCATGGTCATGCTGGGGGACAACGCCCCCAATGCCGCCAGGACGTGATCACGATGTCACAGACTCCCGTTCGGTTCTCCGAAGAGCGTTCCGAGGACGTCGTCGCGGCGTCGTTCGCCGGCGCCCGTGACGCCCGGCTGCGGCAGGTCCTCACCAGCCTCGTCCGCCACCTGCACGCCTTCGCCAAGGACGTCGAGCTCACCCAGGCCGAGCTCGACGCGGCCGTCGGCTTCCTCACCAGGACCGGGCAGACCTGCGACGGCACCCGCCAGGAGTTCGTCCTGCTGTCCGACGTGCTCGGCCTGTCGATGCTCGTCGACACCATGGCCAACCGGGCGCCCGCCGGGGCCACGGACTCCACCGTCCTGGGGCCGTTCCACATGGTCGACTCCCCGCCCCGGCGGCTCGGGGATCCGATCTCCCTGGTGCCCGGCGGCGAGCCGACGCTCGTCACCGGGCAGGTGCTCGCGGCCGGCGGCGACCCCCTCCCCGGCGCGGTCGTGGACGTCTGGCAGGCCGACGAGAAGGGCTTTTACGACGTCCAGCGGGACGACGTCCCCACCGGGCACCTGCGCGGCCTGTTCGCCTGCGACGACCAGGGACGTTTCGCGTTCCGCACGATCCTTCCGGCTCCGTACCCGATCCCCGACGACGGGCCGGTCGGGGAGCTCCTGGCGGCGGCGGGCCGCCACCCCTACCGGCCCGCGCACATCCACTTCATCGCCGGCGCCGACGGCCACGCGCCGCTCACCACGCACGTGTTCGTCTCCGAGTCGCCTTACCTCGACTCGGACGCGGTGTTCGGGGTCAAGGACAGCCTGGTGCTGGACTTCGTCCGCGCCGAGGACGCGGACCTGGCGGCGGCGTACGGCGTGCCCGTCCCGTTCCGCCACGCGCACGTGGAGCTGCGGCTGCGCGAGAGCCGGTGACCTACCGGCGGCCGCGGAACGTGCGCCGCAGGTCGTCGACCCACTCCCCGGGGATCTCCCACGGGATGAAGTGGCCGCCGCGGTCGTGCACGGTCAGGTTGACGTGGTTGTACCAGGCGCCGCGGTCGCTGCCGGCGAAGTGCCGCACGCGCTGGTCGGTGGTGACGCCGGGCGGGTTCTCGTAGCCGACGAAGGTGATGCCGGTGGGGGCCTCGACGGGCGGCTGCCGGTCGTGGGAGGGGGTCCAGGGGTAGCGGTTGTTGTTGGCGTACGTGCGGATCGAGGTGCCGATCGAATTGCTCACCCAGAAGATCATGGCGTGGGTGAGCAGGTCGTCCTTGGTGAAGACCGACTCCAGGTCGCCGCCGTTGTCGCTCCAACTGGCCCAGCGCTCCAGGATCCAGGCGAGCATTCCGGCGGGCGAGTCGGTCAGGCCGTAGGCGAGCGTGCTCGGGGCCAGGACGTGGGCGGCGAGGTGGACGGCGAAGCGCCTGTCCAGGGCCACGATCCGGGCGTGGACGTCGGCGGGCAGGCCGTCGGGGATGGGCTGCCCGCCGCTGAGGTCCCAGGCCCGGTCGCCGTTGAACAGCGTGAGCTTCTGCCCGGAGCCGATGTGGATGCCGTGCAGCTCGGCGGCGTACTTGTGCCCGAGCTGCCCCGTGACCATGGCTCCGACGTCGCAGCCGGCGGCGGCGTACCTCTCGTGGCCGAGGACCTGGGTCATGAGGATGTGCCAGAGGTCGGCGACCTTCCAGAAGTTCATGTCCGGGTGGTCCGGCAGCGGCGTGGAGAAGCCGAAGCCGGGGAACGAGGGGACGATGACGTCGAAGGCCTCGGCCGGGTCGCCGCCGTGCGCGCCGGGGTCGGCCAGCGGGTCGATGACCTTGGACCAGTGCCAGAACGTCCACGGCCAGCCGTGGGTGAGGATCAGCGGCGTCGGGCTCGGGCCCACGCCGGGCTTGCGCATGAAGTGCACGGGGACGCCGTCGACCTCGACGCGGTAGTGCTCGTAGGCGTTGATCGCGGCCTCGGCCTTGCGCCAGTCGTAGCCGGTGTGCCAGTAGTCGACGAGCTCCCGCAGGTAGGCGCGGTTGACGCCGTAGCTCCAGTCGTCGTTGCCCGCGTCGTCCGGCCAGCGGGTCAGCTCCAGGCGCCGCCGCAGGTCGGCGAGCACGTCGTCGGGCACGTGGATCGGCTCCGGCGCCAGCGGGCTCCGGGTCTCGTCGCTCATCGTCGCCTCCTGCTCAGGTGCCGTCGACGGCAAAATATATCAGAGATTTATTTAATTTCGTGATGTATCAGACGGCGAGGCCGAGGTCGGCGATGAAGCGGGCCAGGCCGACGCGCTTGCGGAACAGCTCGCGCAGGTCGTCGGTGACCGGCTCGCCGAGGCGCTCGGCGGGGATCGCGGTGAAGGCGCTGCGCAGGACCAGCGTGGTGACGTACCCGGCCGCGGCGTCGCCGGCGGGCACGCCTTCGTCGGCCAGCCCTCGCTGGTACGCGGCCAGGATCGCGCGATGGATCACGGGCAGCTCGCCGGGCTCGGTCAGGCCGTCGTGCGCCAGGCCCACGAGCAGCTGGCCGAGGTCGAAGCCGATCGGCACCGGGTCCTGCCAGCCCCAGTCGACGGCCACGAACCGGCCGGGGTCGTCGGCGGGCACGAGGAGGTTCTGCGGCCCGGCGTCGCCGTGCGCCATGGTGTGCGGCAGGCGGTCCGCGGCCGCGAGCAGCGCGGGGATGCGGCGGGCCAGGGTGTCCAGGTCCATCTGCAGGAGCGGGTCGGCGTGCGCGGCGACGAGCGGGTGCCGCCAGAGGGCGGGGTCGCGCAGGATGGGCAGCGAGTGCTGGGTGAGCAACTGGCCGACGTAGGTCCGCAGCGCCGTACGGGGGCGGGAGTCGTCGGCGGGACGCTGCCCGGCGAGCCGGCCCAGCGCGCGGGCCGCGGCGGCGTACCTGGTCAGGTCCCACTCCCCCGGGGCGGTGCGGACGTCCTCCAGCCACAGGTCGAGGCGCTCGTCGCCGAGGTCGTCGACCAGGAACAGGCGGGGCAGCCGCAGCCCGGGCGGGAGGGGCAGGCCGGAGGTGTACACGTCGGCCTCGGTCCGCCACGGGAACCCGGCGACGAACTCCGTGCGGGCGGGCTCGGGGATCACGTCGATGTTCGCCCAGTGCCGGGCGGAATGCAGGGATTTGACGAAGAAGGACCAGGTGCGGCCGCACGCGGTCGTGCCGCTGACCCGGCGCAGGCCGCCGGTGGACGGGGTGCCGGACGTGTGGTCGATCGGCTCCACGCGGATGGACTCCACCTCGGCGCCCTCATCGTCCAGATATTTCCGTACAAGAGGGGTGAGGTGGGCGCGGGATGGCATCGCGGTCATGTGCAGAACCGTCTCCCGCCCCGCGAGGTCCCGCATAGAGCATGGCCTACTCAAACGTTCGCCCGTACCATCCCTCTGTGCGTCATCTGTGGCCCTTCGCCGGTCGGGAATCCCAGCTCGCGGCGATCCGATCGGCGGTGGAGGCCGGCGGCGCCGTCGTGGCCGGGCCGGCGGGCGCGGGCAAGAGCCGCCTGGCGGCCGAGGCGCTGCCCGGCACCGGCGACGTGACCTGGATCCTCGCCACCGCCGCCGCCTCGGACCTCCCGCTGGGCGCCATGGCCCACCTGCTGCCCGCCCAGCCGCCGCACGGCAACGTGATCCGCTGGGCCGCCGACGCCCTGGACCGCGAGCGGCTGGTGCTCATGGTCGACGACGCCCACCTGCTGGACCCCGTCTCGGCCGTACTGGTGCACCACCTGGTGACCGGCGGCCGGGCACGCGTGCTGGTGACGACGCGCAGTGGGGAACGCGCGCCCGACGCCGTGACGGCACTGTGGAAGGACGACCTGCTCCCGCGTCTGGACCTGGCCCCGCTGACGCTCCGGGAGGCGGGCCTGGTCCTGGCCGGAGCGCTGGGCGGGCAGGTCGAGGCGCCCACGGTCCGGCGGCTGTGGCGGGCCAGCGAGGGCAACGCGCTGTTCCTGCGCGAGCTGGTGCTGGCCGGCGAGTCGGGCGGCGCGCTCACCGAGCGGCGCGGGGTGTGGCACTGGTCGGGCGAGATCCCGGTGACGACGCGGCTGCGCGAGCTGATCGAGAGCCGGATCGGCGACGTCGATCCCGGCGAACGGGCCGCGCTGGAGCTCGTCGCCCACGGCGAGCCGCTGTCCGTGGACGCGCTGACCGCGCTCGCCCCGCTGGACACCCTTCGGCGTCTGGAGGATCGCCAGCTCGTCACGATCTCCCCGGAGCCCCTGCCCGCCCGACCCCTCGAACCCTTGCATTTTCCTGAGCCGCTGTCCGTACGGCTCGCGCATCCGCTCTACGGCGAGGTGATCCGGGCCGGGTGCGGCACGCTGCGTACCCGCGAGGTGCTCAGGAGCCTGGCAGACGAGGTGGGCGGCCGCACCGGCGCGGACCCGCTCCGCGTCGCGGTCTGGCGGCTCGACAGCGGGACGGCCGGTGACCCCGCCGCGCTCGTCGAGGCGTGCAACATCGCGCGGAGCGTCCGCGACCTGCGGCTCGCGGCCCGGCTCGGACGGGCCGCGCTGGCGGCCGGGGGTGGGTTCACGGCCGCCCTGGCGCTGGCGTCGGTGCTGTTCTACGACGATCGGTACGACGAGACCGAGACCGTCCTGCCGGCCCTGGCCGACGCTCCGGCGGACGACATGACGCGGGCCGACCTGGTGTCCGTGCACGCGCTCAACCTCTTCTGGGGGCTGGGCCGCGAGGCCGAGGCCCGGGCCATGCTGACGGACGCCTGCGCCACGATGACCGGTACGGAGCCGCGCCAGGGCCTCCTGGTGATGCGCGGCTCCATCGAGTACATGATGGGCATGTTCGACCAGCTCGGGCGGTCGGTCGCGGAGATCCGCCGGATCGCCCCGCTCACCTCCCGGTTCGAGCTCGGGCTGGCCCCGCTGGAGGGAGGCAGGCTCGTCCACGAAGGACGCGCCCGGCAGGCCGTCGCCCGCGTGGACGAGGCGTTCGGCAGCGTCGGAGACCTGGCCGGATGGCTGCCGTCGGTCACGGCCACGCTGGCGGAGACGGGGGTCGGCGCCGCCGTTCTCGCCGGTGACCTGGCCGCGGCTCGCCGGTTCGCCGACGTGGGGTACCGCATCGGCGAGGACTACGTGGGCTGGGACCGTGCGCTGATCATGTTCGGCGCGCTGCGCGGCCGGGTGGCCAGGCTCCAGGGGCGGCCCGCCGAGGCCGTCCGGCTGTGCAGGCAGGCCGCCGTGCGGCTGCGGGGCCGTACGCTGCACGGCGGGCTGTGCCTGGCCGAGCTGGCCCACGCGTACGCGCTCACCGGCGACGTGGCCGCGGTGCGGGCGACCACGGAGCTGGCCGGCGAGCTGGGCCTGCGGGTCGGTCACCAGGTCGAGTTCGCCTTCCGGCTGGCGCGGCCGTGGGCGCTCGCGGCCGACGGCGACCTGGCCGGGGCGGTCGAGGCGGCGCTCGAGACCGCCGACGCGGCCGGGGAGCTCCGGGCGTACGAGCTGTACGCCCTGCACGACGCCGTCCGGCTCGGCGCCTCCGGCCTGGTCGCCGACCGGCTCGCCCGGCTGGCCGCCTCCGTGGAAGGCGACCTGGCCCCGATCCTCGCCCGGCACGCGGCGGCCGAGGACGTTCCCCAGGAGCTCGACGCGGTGTCGCTGGCCTTCGAGTCGCTCGGCATGCTGCTGCACGCGGCGGAGGCCGCGGCCCAGTCCGCGGCCGCGTACCGGAGGCAGGGACTGCCCCGGCGGCAGCGGGCCGCCGAGACCCGCGCGTGGCGGCTGGCCCGCCGCTGCGAAGGCGCCCGCACCCCGGCGCTGACCGGCCTGGCCGCGCCGCAGCTGACCGCCAGGCAGCGGCAGATCGCGCAGCTGGCCGCCTCGGGCCTGAGCAACCAGGACATCGCCGACCGGCTGGTGCTCTCCCGCCGGACGGTCGCGAACACGCTCGTGCAGGTCTACGAACGGACCGGACTGAACAGCCGGGCCGAGCTAGCCGACCTGCTCTTCACCTGACCGGGGCGGGCTCACGTAGTGGTACACCAGCGCCGGCTCACCGGCCGCGTTGAGCCAGCGGGCGCGGCCGCTGCCGACCCTGCGCCAGCCGGAGCGTTCGTAGAACGCTATGGCGGCCGTCCCCTCGGAGGAGACCTCCAGCCTGAGGGGGGTTTCGACGGCGGCGCGTACGGTGTCGAGGAGCCGGGCGGCCAGGCCGCGCCCGCGGGCGGCGGGGGTGACGAACAGGCGGGTGACCTCCATGTCCCGGGTGAGCGCCACGTGGCCGAGCACCGCCTCCGCCTCGACGGCTATCCACGCCCCGATCAGGCCGTCCGGCGTCAGCCAGCCGGCCGGGTCGCGCGGCCAGTCCACGGGGTAGCGGTCGCTGGCCTGGACCTCGGCGAGGGCCTTCGTGCAGGCGTCCAGGTCGTCGGGGGTTCTGTCGCGGATCTCCACGCGGGCCAGCCTACGAGGCCCAGGGGCGGACGCCGCGCCGGAACCGCGGTCGTGCGATATCGTTAAACCGCTTTAACAGCGGGGATAAGGGGGATGGATGCCTCGCCGGGCCGTTCCTGAGGATGGTCGGCCTCGTCCCTCGACGATCCGGGACGTGGCCAAGCACGCCGGTGTGTCGGTGGCGACCGTGTCGCGGATCCTGTCGGGCTCGTACCCGAGCGCTCCCGCCACCCGGAGCAAGGTGATGCGGGCGGTCCGGGAGCTCGACTACGTGGCCAACGCGCACGCGCGAGGGCTGGCGGGGGCGCGGCCGAAGAGCGTGGCGATCGTGGTGAACTCGGTGGTGTCCCCGCATTACGCGCATGTGGCGCAGGGCGTGCAGGACCAGGCGGTGCGCGAGGGCCGGCTGTGCATCGTGGGCACCACGGGCGGGGACGCCGAGCGGGAGCTGGCCATGGTGCGGCTGCTGCGGGAGGAGCACGCCGAGGCGGTGATCCTGGTCGGCAACATGCCGATCGACGACGCCTACCGGGAGCGGATGGCGGACTACGCGCGGGCGCTGGCGGTGGCGGGGTCGCGGCTGGTGTTGTGCGGGCGTCCGGCGCTGGGGGAGGAGGTGCCGGCCATCGTGGTGGAGTACGACAACACCGGTGGCGCCCATGCGATCACCGGTCATCTGCTCTCGGCCGGTCACCGGCGGATCCTGTTCCTCGGGCGGCGGGCCGGTTACACGACGCCGGAGAGCCGGATCGCGGGCTATCGGGCGGCGCTGGCCGCGCACCGGGTGGCGCATGACCCCGGGCTCGAGGTGGACAGCGTGGTGATGGACCGGCGCGAGGGCTACCGCATGATGCGGGAGCGGCTGGAGGCGGGGCCGCGTGACTTCACCGCGGTGTTCGCCGGGAACGACCTGCTGGCGGCCGGGGCCCGGGCGGCGTTGCGGGAGCGCGGCCTGCGGGTGCCGGACGACGTGTCGCTGGTCGGTTTCGACGACCTTCCGCCGGCCGACGACATCGATCTGACCACCGTGCACGTGCCGCACGAGGAGCTGGGCCGGACCGCTGTGCGGCTGGCCCTGGACACCGACACGGCCGGGGCGAGCCGGCACGTGATGCTCGGCACGCACATCATCGTCCGCGACTCCGTCCGCCCTCTTCTGCACGTCTGAGGCGGAGTTAAACCGTTTACAGGTACGGTGCCACTCTGTCGAAGGTCTGCCCAGGTGGATGCCGTAGTATCCGGTCCATGTCCTCCCCCCTGCGCCTCCCGCCTGCCGACCCGCAGCTGTCCGATTTCACCGGATGGACCCGTGCCCACTGGGAGAGCGTGGCGGACCACCTGCTCGACTCCGTGGCGCCGTACGCCACGGACGGCTTCGCCCAATACCGCCTGCCCGGGCGGGCGAGCCGGTCGGGCACCGTCAGCGACGGGCTGGAAGGGTTCGCCCGCACGTTCCTGCTCGCGGCCTTCCGCATCGCCGGGGCTGGTGGCGACGTGCCGCCCGCCCTGCTGGAGCGCTACGCCGCGGGGCTGGTGGCCGGCACCGATCCCGCGCACCCGTACGCCTGGCCGCCTTTGACGGACATGTCGCAGCCGCTCGTGGAGGCCGCCTCCATCGCGCTCGCGCTGCACGAGACCCGGCCCTGGCTGTTCGACCGGCTGTCACCGGAGCAGCGGGAGCGGGTGGTGGCCTGGCTGGCCGGGTTCGTCGGGCGGCGCACGCCGGACAACAACTGGGTGCTGTTCCAGGTCGTCGTGGAGCAGTTCCTCGCCGAGGTGGGCGGGCCGCACGATCCCGGCGAGATCGCCGGCGGGCTGGAGCGGATCGAGGAGTGGTACGTCGGCGACGGCTGGTACTCCGACGGCAAGGGCAAGAACTTCGACTACTACTCCGGCTGGGCGATGCACCTGTATCCGTCGCTGTGGGCGCGGATGGCCGGCGACACCGCCCGCGGGCGGCTCTACGCGGACCGCCTGCGCCGGTTCCTGGAGCACTACCAGCACCTGTTCGCCGCCGACGGCGGGCCGGTGCACCAGGGGCGGTCCCTGATCTACCGGTTCGCGACGGTCGCGCCGCTCTGGCTGGGCGCGCTGGCCGGCGCCTCGCCCCTGCCCCCGGGGCGGACCAGGCGGATCGCGAGCGGCGTGCTGCGCCACTTCGTCGAGCGCGGCGCCCCCGACGAGCGCGGCCTGCTCACCTGCGGCTGGTACGACGCCTTCCCGCCCGGCACCCAGGACTACTCCGGCCCCGCCTCGCCGTACTGGGCCAGCAAGGCCTTCCTCGGCCTGCTGCTGCCGCCCGGGCACCCGGCCTGGACGGACGCCGAGGCGGCCGCGCCGGTCGACCGCGCGGACCAGGTCGTGGCGATGTCCCCGCCGGGCTGGCTGCTGCACGCCACCCGCGAGGACGGCGTCGTGCGGCTGGTCAACCACGGCAGCGACCGCGACCGCGTCCAGGACCCCGCGGGACCGCCGGACCCGCACTACCTGAGGCTCGCCTACACCAGCCACACCGGCCCCGACATCGGCGAGCAGGCGGTCGACGGGCAGCTCGCCGTCGTCTCACCGCAGGGGACGCCCTCCCGGCGGCGCCGCATCGAACCCCTCGCCGTGGGCGAGCGCTTCGCCGCCTCGGCGTACCAGGACGGGCCCGTCCGCGTGGTGACCGCCTCCGTGGTCGACGGCGCGGCCGAGATCCGGATCCACCAGGTCACGGCGCCCGCCGGACACCAGGTACGCGACGGCGGCCACGCGGTGGCCGGTCCGCGGCCGCCCGAGGCCCGGTCCGGGGACACCTGGGCGCTGGCCCGGCGCGCGGACGGCCTGACCAGCGTGGTGCGCGGGCTGCACGGCTACACGGGGGCGGGCGTGGCGAGCGGGCACGGCGTGAACGCCTTCGGAACGCACTCCGCCACGCCGTACCTGATCCGCGACGCCCACCCGGGCGGGACCGCCGTGTACGTCAGCCTGGTCCTGCTCACGGCGGCCGAACGGGAGCCGGCGATGCCGGAGGTGCTGGTGAACGGGGACGAGGTCACCCTGCGGCCGCCCGCCGGGGATCCGATCACGGTCCGCCTGTCCGGGCGGGCCACCCTCGTCGGCCAGGACGGTACGACCCAGTAGGTCGGCCCCGGGAGCACCCTGGTCATGCCCGCGGGCCGGCAGGGGGAGTGGCACCCGAATGGGTAGTTCGTCCTACGAATTGTCAGGCGTTTGAATGTTATCCTGAACGCGTGGAAAAGCATGATGAGGAGCGGATCGGGGTGGTGGCCGCGCTGGTGCGGTCCACGTTCCTGACGAACGCCGTGTACGCCGAGTCCGCCAGGGAATATGGCCTCACCTCGCAACAGGGGCAGTTGTTGTGCGTGCTGATGGCGCAGCCGTACGGCATGAGCGAGCTGGGCGCGATGCTGGGGCTGGCCAAGTCCAGCCTCACCGGCCTGGTGGACCGCACCGAGCGCAACGGCCTGGTCCAGCGCAGACCGGACCCGCACGACTCGCGCGCGCTGCGGATCGCGCTGACCAGGAAGGGTTCCGAGCTCGCCGCGGAGTTCTACACGGAGACCTGCGCGCGGATCGAGAACCTGACGGCGGGCCTCGCCGCCGCCGACCGTGACGCGCTCGCAGACCTGCTCGGCCGGGTCGTGCAGGACAACAAGGTCCCCGTGGTCTTCCTGGAGCCCGGCGAGGGGGCCCACTCGTAAAGCCGCCCCGGAGTTGCAGTTCGTGTAGCGAACTAATATGGTTCGTAGCACGAACTCAACCTATTCCGTTGATCGGGGCGTGCAATCATGAGTCGTAAAGTTGTGGTCGTCGGCGGTGGTTACGGCGGTTCGGCGCTGGCCAAGGCGCTGGACGCCGAGGCCGACGTCGAGGTCGTCCTCGTCGATCCCCGGGACGCGTTCTTCAACACGGCCGGGTCGCTGCGGTCGGTGACCCGGCCGGAGTGGGGGAGCAACATGTTCTTCCCCTACAGCGGGTTCCTGACGCGGGGCACGGTGGTCCGCGACCGTGCGGTCTCCGTGGATCCCGGCGGCGTCACCCTGGCCTCGGGGCAGCGGGTCGAGGCCGACTACCTGGTCCTGGCCACCGGCTCCAGCTACACCTACCCGGCCAAGCCCGTCGCCGACTCCACCGAGCAGGTCCTGGACGACCTCCGCGCGACCCACAAGGAGCTGGCCGGCGCCGAACACGTGCTGATCCTGGGCGCCGGCCCGGTCGGTCTGGAGCTGGCCGGGGAGATCAAGGAGGTCTGGGCGCACAAGCACGTGACCGTCGTCGACCCGGCCGGGCAACTCCTGCCGGCGTTCGAGCCGGAGCTGCGCCAGGACCTGCACCGCCAGCTCGATGAGCTCGGCATCCACCTGCGGCTGGGCACCCACCTGACCGCGCCGCCGGCGACCGAGCCCGGCGAGGCCGGGACCTTCACCGTCACCACCGCCGATGGCGAGGAGATCACCGCCGACATCTGGTTCCGCGCCTACGGCGTGCGCGTCAACAGCGACTACCTCGCCGACGGCCGGCTCACCACCCGCACCCCGCAAGGGCAGGTGCGGGTCACCGAGACGCTCAACGTCCACGGGTACGACCACGTCTACGCGATCGGCGACATCACCGACGTGCCCGAGGCCAAGATGGCCGGGTACGCGATGCAGCACGCCGAGGTGGTCGCGGGCAACATCCTCGCCCAGCTGCGCGGCGAGCGGCCCACCGCCGCCTACCGGCCCCTGCCCCACCCCATGATCCTGCTCCCGCTCGGACCGCGCGGCGGCGTCGGCCAGCTGCCCAGCCCCGACGGCCCGGCCGTCGTCCCGGCCGAGACGGTGTCGGCGTACAAGGGAGCCGACCTGTTCACCGGCCGCTTCACCGAGCAGTTCGGCGCCGCCTGAAGGGCCTCCCGGCCGCGGCAGGTGTGATCATGAAATTCGAAAGGAAAGGCAGAACCTTGTCCGGACACGACGTCGTCTTCGGCTTCGGCGCGCACAGCGGCGTCGACGAGGCGCCGGAGCTGCTGCGCATGGCCCAGCAGGCCGACCGCGACGGTCTCGACCTCCTGTCGCTGTCGGACCACCCCTACATCGGCAGGCGCCTGGACGCGTACGCCGCCCTCGGGTTCATCCTGGGGAGTACGCAGCACGTCGCCGGCCTCGTCAACGTCACCAACCTGCCGACCCGCCCCGCTCCCATGCTGGCCAGGACCGTCACGTCGTTGTCGGCGCTGTCGCAGGGCCGCGTCGTGCTGGGCATGGGCGCGGGCGGGCTGTGGGACCGGATCGCCGACATGGGCGTCCCCCGGCTGTCGCCGGGCGCCGCCGTGGACGCCTTCGAGGAGGCGATCGTCCTGGTCAAGAAGCTGTCGGGCGGCGGCCCGCCGGTCACCTTCGAGGGCCGCCACTACCAGGTGCACCAGATCGAGCCGGCTCCCGTGGCCGCTCCTCCGGTGTGGACGGGATCGAACGGCGCGAAATCCCTGGCCGCCACCGGCCGGGTGGCCGACGGCTGGCTCCCCGGCCACGCGGCGGACTGGCTCAGCGAGCGCTACCGGACCTCGCGGCCGATCATCGACGAGGCGGCGGCGGCCGCGGGCCGGGATCCACGCGAGATCCGTACGATCTACAACTTCCCGGGCCGCATCACCGACCGGCCGCTGCCCGCCACCCGTGACAGCGACGGCCGCTGGATCGGCGGCTCCGTCGGCCAGTGGGTCGAGGAACTGACCGGGGCCGTGCTGGAGCACGACGCCTCGGGTTTCATCCTCTTCTCGGCCGATCACGGCGTCGCCGATCTCGTCACGCTCGGCCGCTGGGCCGGGGAGATCGTCCCGGCCGTGCGCGAGGCGATCCGGGCCTCCTGAGGCGGCGCGTCAGCCGTACGCCCGGGAAGAACGTGAGGGCGTAACCCGCGAAGAGCAGGTCCACCACGAAGAACGCCCCCAGGGCCCAGAGGTCGTGGCTTCCCGGGGCGTGGACCTTGCCGCCGCCGTGGCCCGTGTACAGGGCCGGAGCCTGGTCACCGGCGGACAGCTCGTCCTCGTCGCGGCCGTGGAGCCAGGCGTCGGCAAGGCGCAGGCCGCCGTCGTCCGAGCGGAACGAGCCCTGCCACGAGCAGATGCCGTAGATGGAGCATTCGAGATGTTCGGCCGTGAACGTCCCCATAGTGCCCTCGCCGCGCGCCGCCCGGATCTCCGGCGCCGCCGCGAGCACGGCGAAGTACGCGCTCACCACGGCCAGCGCCAGCATGCCGAGGCCATAGAGCTCGACGACGCCGAGCCGGAGCCCGCCCCCACGGGCCCCCGCCTTCGCCCTGCGTGTCTTTCCGGCTGATCCGCCGGGCCCCCGTCCTTGCCGCAACGCCCACCTCCCGGTCGGGTGTGTGCCTCCCCCTTCAGCATGCACCCGCCGGGAGGACGGGGGTGGCTCAGCCGAGCAGCTCGGAGCCGGAACGTCAACTGCCGCACGGTCGACGGTGCGGCGGCATTCGCGCGGCGCTCCCCGCGGAATTCGCCGGACGATATACGGAGAGTGGTCACCTGAACGCGTATCTTTTCCGAGTCGCCCACGGTAATTCCAGGCCGAACTCGAGAAAGAAACGGGCGCGGCGGAGAAGTCAAATTCCGGACATCGGCCCCCGGCATGAGTCGTGACTCAGCGGGGGACAAAATGCTCATGCGAAGCACGCCGGGGCCTCATTTACGCGCATTCCCCACGACGTTATCAGTCGGCCGTAATGCGCGCGCCCACGCCCGGTAACGCCGTTTACCCGGAAGACCCCGACCACGAAATTCCGGGTCCCGAGGGCTGCTCGGTCGCGGAGCAGCTGTTACAGCGCCTGGTGGCGCTGCGCCGATGGTCGGGGCAGCCGTCGCTGCGCAGGCTCCGCATCCTCGGCGGCTCGGTGGAGCTCGCGGACGGCACCTGGGTCGACGTGCTCCCGGAGACGACGGTCTCGGCGGTGCTGCGCGGTCACGGCCCGCGCGGCCTGCCGCGGCTGGCCCTGGTGGAGGCGTTCGTACGGGCCTGCCTGATGTCCTGCGGCCAGCAGCGGCACGCGGCCGAGCAGGTGCGGCGGTGGCGCCGGGCCTGGCGGGCGCTGGCGGCGGGCGAGGAGGGGGCGCCCGGGCCGGCCGAGCGGGATCCGGCCCCGGCGGCGGGCGAGGAGAGGGCGCCCGCCCCGGCCGAGCGGGATCCGGCGCTGCCGGTGCCGCGCCAGCTGCCGCGCCCGATCCGCGGGTTCGCCGGGCGGGAGCCGCAGCTGGCCCAGCTGGAGGAGTGGTCGCGGCGGCCGTACGGCGACCTGGCGGCCGGCCCGCTCGTCCTCGTGACCGGGCCGCCGGGGATCGGCAAGTCGGCGCTGGTCGTCCAGTGGGCGCACCGGTCGGCGGCGCGGTTCCCCGACGGCCACCTTTACGCGGATTTATCGGGAGATGCTGGGGCGCATCCGGTGATCGTCAGGTTTCTGCGGGCGCTGGGTGTGCGGGTGGCGCCCGACGACGAGGAGGAGGCCTCCTGCCTGTACCGGAGCGTGCTGGCCGGGAAGCTGATGCTGGTCGTGCTGGACAACGCCCGGTCGGTACGGCAGGTGCGCCCGCTGCTGCCCGGCTCGCCCACGTGCACGGTCGTCGTGAGCGCGCGGACGTACCTGAGCGACCTGGTGATCCGGGAGGGCGCGCTGCCGATGGAGCTGAGCGCGCTGAGCGACCACGACGCGTTCCGGGTGCTGTCGGCCGCGCTCAACGTCGAGTTCGCGCACCGGGACCGGGAGGCGTGCCGCCGGTACGTGGTCGAGGCCGGAGGCTCACCGCTCGCCCTGCGGATCCTGGCCGAGAGCCTGATCCGCGAGCGCAACGTACCGAGGCTGAACGCCTGAGAGCGCGAACATCCCGGCGGCCAGCAGCCCGCACAGCGCCGCCCCCGTGATCACGGCCGTGGTCGGCGCGAACTCGGCGGCCAGCCCCGCCACGGCGAACCCGAGCCCCTGGAAGAACATCATCCACGAGGCCCGCACGCTCAGCGCCCGCCCCAGCAGCTCCTTCGGCGCGGCGTCCAGGAGCATGCGGTCCAGGCCGAGCTGGAACGACGCGCCCAATCCCGCGACGAACAGCACCCCCGCCGCCACCGGGATCGGCGGCCGGAACGCGAAGGCGAGCAGGGGTGCGAAGCACAGCGCGGCCAGCGCCGCCATCAGCCTGACCTGCCGCCCGGCGGACAGCGTCCAGTTCCCGGCGAACTCGGCGGCCACCGTGCCCAGCGGCAGCGCGGTCAGGAGCAGACCGGCGCCCACGGTGTCGTCCGCCGACAGCTCCGCCGCGTACGGCACCGCCAGCGCCTCCGGCGCCGAGAAGCCGCCCCGCCGCTCCTCGAAGCCGCGCACGGCGCCCAGCCTGCGCTC
>NZ_JBSGFQ010000136.1:0-31834 GCF_053603495.1 Nonomuraea sp. NPDC004186
CGAGGCCGATCAGCTCGCCGATCGTGTCGCCGTCATCGACCACGGCCGCAAAGTCGCCGAGGGCACGCCCGACGAGCTGAAGACCGAGGTCGGCAACTCCACACTCCAGCTGCTGCTCGCCGACCCGGGCGAGGTACCCGCCGCTGTGGAGGTCGTACGGCGCGTCCTCGGCGACGACCCGGTACTCAGCCCGGAGCAGGGCCGCCTCAACGTCGCCCTCGACCAGGCCGACCTGGCCGCGGACGTACTGATCGCGCTGCGCACCGCCGGGGTGTCGATCTCCTCGGTGAGCGTGGCCAAGCCCAGCCTGGACGAGGTGTTCCTCGCCCTCACCGGTCACGAGACGAATGGGTCCGATGGGGCCGGCACGAAGGAGAACCGATGAGCACCGTGATCGCACCCGCCCGCGAGGCCGTACGGGCCGCCGACCGTGTGGAGGCCGCCCGGCGGCGCGTCTCCATGGGGGAGACGATCGGTCAGACCCTGACGATGGCATGGCGGGCGCTCAAGAAGATGCGCCGCAACCCGGAGCAGTTCTTCGACGTGACGCTGCAGCCCATCCTGTTCACCGCGATGTTCGCCTTCATCTTCGGCGGCGCCATCGCCGGTGACGTGGAGAGCTACCTCCCCCTGATGATCCCCGGCATCCTCGCCCAGACCGTGCTGACGACGTGCATGGCCACGGGCACGCAACTGCGCGAGGACATGGAGAAGGGCGTCTTCGACCGGTTCAAGTCGTTGCCGATCGCCCGGATCGCGCCGCTCGCCGGCCCTATGGTGGCCGACCTGGTGCGCTACACGATCGCGGCCACTCTGACCTTCGGCATGGGCCTGGTGATGGGCTACCGCCCGGGTGGTGGAGCGGGCGGCGTGCTCGCCGCGATCCTGCTGGCGATCTTCACGGGCTGGTCGCTGGCGTGGGTTTTCACCTGGGTCGGCACCATAGCCCGCAGCGCCCAGGCGGTGCAGGGCATCTCCATGATGATCCTGTTCCCGCTGACGTTCCTGTCGAACGCGTTCGTCCCGGTCGAGACCCTGCCCGGTTGGCTGGCCGCGTTCGTCCGCTTCAACCCGGTCTCACACCTGGTCACGGCCACCCGCGACCTCGCCAACAGCGGCCTCGTCAGCGGAGAGGTGGCCTGGACGCTGCTGGCGTGCCTGATCGTCATCGCGATCTTCGCGCCGCTGTCGGTACGCAGCTACAAGCGGCACATGTGACCTGCGCCCGTCACGGCCGGAGACCCGCTCGACGAGACCGCGCGCCTCGTCGAGCAGGTCGGAGCCGCGCCGATCGCCGTACTCGGCCCGCAGGGCGGCGATCATCCCGGGCGCGGCCCGCTCCGCGTGCGGTTCGATCCGTTCGAAGGCCATGCTGGGCATGCTGGTGTTGTACGCGAACCGTTCGGCCAGCACCAGCAACCCGATCGCGTCGCGCGGGGCCATGGCTCCGCGCAGCACCCCCCACGCGCCGAGCGCGAAGAGCATCGAGCCGCACAGCGGATAGTCGAGGACCGGGCTGTCCGTGGCCAGCAGGTCGTAGCCCCGGACGGTGGAGAACAGTTCCTCGCCGTACCGGGAGTCTTCCGGCGGCGCGTGGTACGCGTACGCCGTCAGAGTGACCGACTCCGCCATGATCGTCCACGGCGTGACCTCCGCGCGCAGCACCCCGGGCAGACGCAGGTTGTGGGCCCGCTGGACGGCCAGGCGGTATTCCGCGAGCGCGGCGGCCGTCCTGCCGCGGGCGAGGGCGAGCTCGGCCGCGCACAACGAGGCCATCGCCACCCCGCCGAGCACGGTCTCGTTGTCGTTGATCCGGATGATCCCGGCGAGTTCGGCCTCCGCGGCGTCGAGGTCGCCGTCGGCGAGAGCGGAGATCAGCAGCAGCGCGCGGAGCTGAACCTCGTCGTCGGCGGCGCCGATCCGGCTCAGCACCGGGATGGCGGTACGCGCGTGTCCGACCGCCCGCCGTCGGTCGCCGTGCTGCATGACCAAGTGGGCCAGCATGGCGTGCATGATCGCGGCGAACCACGGCCCCTCGTCCTCGCGGACCATCGTCAGGGTGAGCTCGGCGGCCTCGATCGCCCCGGTGACGTCTCCCGTGTTCTCCAGGACTTGGGCGCTCATCTGCGTCGCGGCCCAGACCACGTAACGGTCGGTGCTCCGGGACAGCTCCTCCAGCCGACGGCGCACGTCGGCGCCGTCGTCCGCGTCGCACGCGAGCAGCACCGTGGCCATCGCCGCCATTCGGTGATCCGTCGCGTCACCGGTGGGCAGCCTACGGAGGAGGTCGCGCATCGGACCGCTGCCGCGGTCGGTGAAGTTCAGGCTGTTCATGAGCGTGATCAGCATGGCGGCCCTGGCCACCTCGAAGAGATGCGGCGGCGGCAGCCAGCCGCTGACCACCTGGGCGATCGCGTCGCGGTGAACGAGAATCCGGGAGTGGTCGCCGCGGATCGACCACAGCGCGCCGACGCCGGCCAGCAACTGGGCCATCGTGACGGGATCGGGCTCGCCGAGAGCCTGCCGGAGCAGATCGGCGAGGTTGCTCTCTTCCGCGTGCAACGCGTCGGCCGCCGCGAACTGCCCCGGGCCGAACAGCTTGGAGCCGTGTTCGAGGGTGTACGCCGTCGCCCAGGCCCGCTGCGCCGCCCGAGCGGACGCCTCTTCGCCGGCCTCCTTCAGCCGCATCCGCCCGAACTCCCTGACGGTCTCCAGCATCCGGTAGCGCAGGCCGTACGTCGTCTCGCGGACGCTCAGCATCGACTGCTCGGTCAGCGCGTTCACCACGTACAGGGCGTCCGAGCCCAGTACGTCCTCGGCCGCGGTCAGCGTGAAACCGTCGCCGAACAGCGACATCCACCGCAACGCCAGCCGTTCCGGCTCGTCCAGCAGATTCCACGACCACTCGATGACCGCCAGCAGCGTCTGGTGCCGATCGGGGGCCGTACGGTTCCCGCCGCGCAGCAGGGCGAACCGGTCCGCCAGGCGCCGGGCGATCTCCTCCACCGACATCGCCCGTACCTTGGCCGCCGCCAGCTCGATCGCAAGCGGCAGCCCGTCAAGGCGGGCGACGATCTCCTCGACCACTCCCTCGTCGATCCGCACACCCGGGCGAGCGGCCGTGGCTCGCTGGCGGAACAACTCCACCGCGTCGCCCGTGGGCAGCTCGCCGAGCGGGTAGACGCGTTCGGCGGGGATCGACAAGGGGGCGCGCGAGGTCGTGAGCACCCGCAGGTCGCGGGTCGTCACGGTCAGGAACGCCACCAGGTCGGCGACGGCCTCGATCACGTGCTCGCAGTTGTCCAGGATCAGCAGCGCCGGAGCCTGATCGAGATGCTGGGCGATCCGGGCGCGAACGTCCGAGCGCTGCTCGGCGGTCAGGACACGACGCCCGCTGACCGAATCCCGAACCCCGAGTGCCGAGCCCACCTCGCCCACCACGCCCTCGGGCGAGGACACGCCGACGAGCTCGACGAAGTGAGCGACGGGCTGCGCGACGTCTCTGCCGACGACATGGGCCAGCCGCGTCTTGCCCAGCCCGCCAGGGCCGATGACGGAGACCACCCGGTTGGTTCGCAACAGGGCGTGCACCGCGCGGATGTCGTCATCGCGGCCGAGCAACGAGGAGCCGTCGAACAGGATGCCCGCACGCACCGGCCGGTCCGCGACGAGGAGTTCGGCGTACACGCGGGCGAGCTCAGGCCCCGGTTCGGTGCCGAGCCGGGCCACCAGGCCCGCGCGATACCGTTCGTAGCGCTCCAGAGCGGCGGCGGCACCTCGTACGGCGGCCTCGCTCCGCAGCAGGCAGGCCAGCAGTTCCTCGTCGTGCGGCCCGTCGGCCGCGGCCTCCTCCAGCAGCGGCAGCGCGGCCTCGTGAGCGCCGCTCCGGCCCCGCGCGATCGCCGCCACCCGCCGGGCCTCGGCCACCCACTTCGCCGCCATGCCCCTCAGCTCGGCGAGCGCGCCCGTGGCACCGTCCGAGCCGCCGGCCACGAGACCCATGGCCTCTTCGGCGCGGCGACGCGCGAGCGCCACGTCGTCCTCGCCCAGTGCGGCCCGCGCCTCCGTCACCAGCGCGCCGACCAGCAGCGCGTCCACCTGATCGGCGGCCAGCCCGAGCCGGTAACCACGCGGGATCCGCACCACGACGTCGGCACCGGTCGCCGCCCTGGTCCGCGAGACGACCACTTGAAGCGCCTTCGTCGGATTGGCCGGCGCCTCATCGGGCCACAGCTCCTCGACCAGGCGCTCGTCACTGACCCCTGCACGCCCGTGCAGGGCGAGCACGGACAGCAGGGTCTGCGCACGATCGCCGACCACGGGCACACCCTGCCAGCGGACGCCGTCGAGCAGGACCAGAGCGGGGGACACACCCACAGCTTACGGACGAGTCAGACGCGAGCGGCGTGACCGCTCAGTCTGAAGCGGTCGAGTCGCGGAAGAGGAAGCTGTTCGAACGATCCGTGTGCAGGTAGTGGTGGAACCGCGTGGCCTTCGCCTGGGCCGTCCTGTCGGCGGTGACGATCGTGAGGAGGACGTACTTCTTGGTCACGGCCACCCGCTGCTTGCCGTAGACGTACGTGTCGAGCATCTTGTCCCGGCGCCACTTCACCGCCCGGGAGGAGCCCGCCAGGTGGACGGCCGTGGCCTTGGCCGCCTTCACGGTGGGGAAGGACATGATGACCTGGACCGCCGTGAGATGCCCACGGTAGGCCTTGTAGGCCAGTTGAACGACGCGCTCGCACTTGTTCCTGGCCAGCACGCCGTTCCTGTCCACCGGCGCGCAGGAGCCGTAGGTCCAGCCGCCCACCTTCTCGGCCTTGAACGTGACGCCGCCCAGACGGAAGTTCCAGTCGCCGTACGCGTCGGCGTCGATCGGAGAGTCCGGGCGGCGCTCGTTCTCGCTGGGGCTCGGCTCCTTGGGCTCAGGTGTGGGCTCTGTGGTCGGCGAGGCCGCGGCGGTGCTCGGGTCGGGGGCGCTGAGGTACTTGTACACGCTGAACGTGAAGCCGCCCGGCAGAAGCACTGCCAGGATCACGACCAGAGCAGAAACAACACCGGGGTATTCCCGCGGACCGGGTTGCCGAGGGTGTCCCATGCGTCAATTGTGCTGTACTTCATTACCTTCTGCCCCAAAACACCGTCAGCAGAACATCGGCTTGCCGGCATCCTTCGGAACCTCCGGCATGGAGTCGACGACCTTCACGGTCATCACCGCCGTGCTGGCGCCCGGAGTCTCCGTGACCTGTCCGCCCTCCTGCCGCCCGATCCAGCTCCGGTAGCCGAGGAACCGGTAGGTGGCCGGCTCGAAGATGAGCTCCCCACGTTCCCAGCCGTAGGGGTTCTCAAGCTTGAGCGAGGCGCCCACCCCGTGTCGTCCGGCGGGGTCGGTGAGGTCCGGGACGATGGTCACGGTCGGCAGCTTCGACAGCGCGCCGAAGACCGTGGCCCTGGTCCGGGAGGAGGTGAGCGGGTCCTGCGCCAGCCCGAGCAACGAGCTCGCGACGACCTTCTCGACCCGCATGTCGATCTCGTCCTGGCCGAGGTCCGTCTCTCCTCGTCTGCGCTGGTCCGACCGGACGAACGTCTCCGCTCCCTGGCGGATCTTCGCCAGAACCCGATCAGGATCGGCGGGAAGATCGGCGGCCTGGAACGGCAGGCTCAGGGAGTGCTCGGGGCACTGCCCCGCGCGCTGATACTCCACAGTTCCGGGGGATTGCACGTGCTCAGGGCGCCCGCTGGTGGCGTGTGTCTGACCGTACGTCGAGCGCGTCAGGGCCTTGCCGGGATCCCCGGCGGGCATCCATACCTCTCGGCGCACGTCCTGCGTGTACTCGCCCTCGGAACCGCTGGCGAACGTGACGTTCTTCTGGTCGACGTAGACGAACTTCCCCGGCCCGGGCCGTACGTCCTCCCGCGCCGCGACCGAGGCCGCCTGCCGGAGCAACTCGGCGGCGCTGGCCGGAGGGGCCCCGAACGGAGCGGAGTCGTGACCGCCACGCACCACGACCAGTCCCGCGGTCACCGCCGCCGCGAGGCCCACGGCCACGCCGGCCCTCATCGCCCACCAGCGGACCGGGAACCGGCCACGTCGGCGCCTCCCGATCCGCTCGGCCTCGATCTCCTCGGCCACCAGCACCCATGCGCGCGCGGTCACCTCGGGCGCGGGTCCGGGCAGGCTGTCATGGTGGGCCTTGATCGCTTCGAGTTCGTTCATCACAGTGCCTCCCCGGCGGGACCGATGATCTTGCGGAGCTTCTTGCGGGCGCGGTTGAGACGTGATCCCACCGTTCCCTGAGGTATGCCGAGAGCCTCGGCCACCTCCTCGTAGCTGAGTTGCGCGCAGGCGACCAGCAGCAGGACGTCCCTGTCCCCGGACGAGAGCCGGGCGAGACCGGCGGCCAGCCGCGGTTGCATGACCGCAGCGGAGACCCGCTGCACCACGCGCTCGTCGTGGCTGGCGATCTCCGTGGCATCGGCGCTCCTGGCCAGCGCCCGATACCTGCGCGCCTCACCGCGACGGTGCTCGGCGACCAGGTTGGAGGCGATGCCGTACAGCCAGGGCCGGGCGCTGGGGCAGGTGAGGTCAAAACGGTCCCGGCTACGGAAGGCGCGCAGAAAGGTTTCCGCCGCGAGGTCATCCGCGGCCGCCTCACCCAGGCGCAGGTGAACATAGCGGTGGATGGAGGCGAAATAGCGATCGAAGACGGCGCCGAAGCGATCAGGGTGACGCCACGACGCCTCTATCACCTGCGCGTCGGTGCCCTCGCTGGGAGGCGCCGAATCTTGAGGGGGAGCTGTCATGCATGCCGGCCTTTCAGGCGATTACCTCGGAACACCCCTAGTTCGGCGAACCCCCCATTCCTCTTCACGGTCCATCACGCCGGCCAACGATCTCCGGCATGCCGGCAACACTGTCCCGGCTCAAACCCCCGGGGAGAAGGCCCGCATCAGCACGGCACCGGTCGCGAACGCCAGCGCCACGCACAACGGGGTGTAGAGCAACAGGTTGAGCCAGTAGAACGGGGTGCCGGTGTCCGTGCCCAGCCCGAAGGCCCAGGCGAGGCCGAGCTCCGCACGCGCGAGCAGCCCGCCGCCCAGAGCGAGAGCGACCGCCTTGGCGAGCCGACCGCCCCGCCCGCGGGAGACGGCGACCACGGAGAGGGCGGCGACGGTGAGCACGACGATCAGGGGAACGAGGATGCGCGCAGTGAAGGGCGTGTCGAAGTTGAGCAACGCCAGGGAGAGCGCTCGCGGGTCCGCCGCCGGCCGTACCAGCCAGGAAAGGTGAAAGAACGCGTCGAGCAGCAGGACAGCGGCGACGAAGGCCGCTGGGAGTGAGATTCTCATGCCCGGCAGGAGGCGCGGAAATCGCCGGTGGTTCCATGGAACCTTCTCCACGGTCGACGCCTCTGGATGGATATGACTTGGCCTGTTGCTGATCTGGACCCGGTACGGAGGCTGCGGGTGCTCGCCTCCGCCATCCCCGGGGCGTACATGGCGGAACGCGTCATCCCCGCCCCGTTCGAGGACGTCTGGTCCGTGGTGAGCGCCCTGGAAGAGGAGTTCGGCACCTTCGAGCCGGACATGCGCCGCTTGACCATCGTGTCCGGGCACGGGAGCGAGCGCCTGGTGGCCAAGGCGCGAAGCAGGTACGGCATGCGTGCGAGGTTCGACGTCGAGCTGCGGCCCGGCTGGTGCTGGATGCAGAGCAGGTTCCTGATCATCGGCGTCGCGGCGGCAGCCGTACCGGGAGGAACCCTGGTCGCCCAGACGGGAGGAATCCGCGTCCCCGGCCGGGCGGCGCTGGTGCCCCTGGGCGTGCGGGTCGCGGGAGAGAAGGCGCTGGCCAGGCTCGAGGCGAGGGTCGTGCGTCGATGAGCGCCGACCTGTTGCGCGCCGCGCAGGGCGGCGACACGATGGCCATGAACGACCTGCTGAGCGAGCTGACGCCCTACCTCGGCCGGATCTGCGGGCCCATCGCGCTCGACAACGGGCCCGACGCCGTCCAGGAGTCGTTGATCGCGATCTTCCGGAACCTGGGGAGCCTGCGCGATCCGCAGGCGCTCCACGGCTGGGCCCGGGCGATAGCCGTACGGGAGGCAGTCAGGATCGCGAAACGGCGGCACCACGCGGTGGAGCTCGCCGAACTCCCGTCGAGGCAGGACGTCGAGAGCGCGGTGGACATCCGCGACGTGCTCGAGCGCCTGTCACCCGAACACCGGGCGGTGCTGGTCCTGCGTGACCTGGAGGGGTTGCCGGAGGATGAGGCCGCACGGCTCCTGCACGTACCGGAGGGGACGGTCAAATCGCGCCTGCACCGCGCCCGCCGGAGCTTCCGCAAAGCATGGCAGTCGTGAGGTCGTGAGGAACCTCGTGAGGCTCGGACGCCTCCTTCTGGTGGAATCCCACAGATCGGAGAGCATCCATGAGACCTCGCACGCTCGCGGTCCTGAGCCTGATCCTCACCCTGGCCGTCGGCGCCGTTCTTTATGGCGCGTACGGCTACCGCCCAGCGGTGGCCGCCTACCGGCCGCCGGCGAACGCGCGGTTCCTCGACACCCCACTCGCTCGCTTCCACTACGTCAAGGAGGGCTCCGGCACCCCCGTCGTGCTGCTGTCGCCCGGGGCTTCATGGACGTACGGCTGGCGCCGTCAGGTGCCGGAGCTCGCCCGCGACCACACGGTCTACGTCGTGGACCTCCCCGGCCAGGGATTCACCCGGCTGAAGGACCGCGACTTCACCTGGGACCTGAGGGGGATGACCACGGCGATCGGCGCGTTCCTGAACGCGGCGGGCATCGAGCGTCCCGCGCTCGGAGGGCTCTCGTGGAGCGGAGGCTGGGCGCTGGCCTACGCCCAGCGCCACCCCGAACGCGTCAGCCGCCTGCTCCTGCTGTCCCCCTCCGGCGCCGCCACCCGCGATACCTGGGTATATGAACTCATGAAGTACCCGGTCATCGGGGAGTTGTGGAACAACTGGTACTACGCCGACAGGTCCAGCTCCCGCGCCGCGCTCGACCGCATCCACGTCAACCGAAGCAGGATCCTCGAGCAGGACGTCGACGCGTTCTGGGCACCCGGCACCTTCCCCGACAACCTGGAGAGCCAGGTCCTGCTCGAACGCGGCCTGGACTGGCGTGAAACCCTGGCCGCCCTGCCGTCCACCACCACTCCCACCTTGGTGATCTGGGGCCGCCAGGACACCGTCAACCCGGTGCGGCAGGCCCAGGAGTACGCTCGCCGGATGCCCGCCGTGCAGGTACGCGAACTCGACGGCTGCGGCCACGCGCTGACGACCGATTGTCCCGAGGAGGTCGTACGGTTGATGGCGGACTACCTGGCTTCAGCGCCCGCATCTCCATGATTACCGGCACATCGGGGACACGCTCGCGGCCCAGCCCGGCGGACCTCAAGGCCATGACAGCGTTCGAGCAGCACTGATCTACCAGCACGCCACGCGCCAGCGAATCGCCGACGCCCTGAGCGCTCGCGTTGAGGTGGCACAGCAGAAGATCGTCAAGGTTCAGCGTGCTGATCGCCTTCACTGTGACTCCCCGCCGTCCCCGTCGCTTCCTGCCCGGTCCGGGCACGCGACGGGCACGGCGGCATCCTCGCTGGGCGGTCTTCGGCATTGCACCGCGCCTCTCCGCATGGGTACAGCTCGGCAAGCCAACCAGTAGGCGATCGGGCACGGCGCCGGGGACGCTGGACAGCACCGGAGGCCGTCACCCTGCACGCCGGGGAGCGAGTTGACGCAGGAACCTGCGGTCAACGTAGGTGAGAGGGTGTGCGCGATCCGTCCTGAACACCCTCGGACGGCTCTGTATTGCAACCCGAATTGCAACTCTGAGGCAAGTCGTCTGCGGCGTCCGAGGAAGCCAGGACGATGGCGACGATCAGCCGTATCGCGGTGACGAGCGCGGCTGGAAGAACGAAGAAGAGCCAGAACCCCCATGCATCCCGCCCCGATGTCCAGGCGATCACGAGCACGAGGATCATGGCAGCGAGAGTGAAGACCAAATTGAGGATCTTGCGGCGCGGGCTACGGGACATCACAAAGAGCGATGCCGCCACGATAACGACCGGTATTGCGTACACAAGGATCATGGCGAGCAACACGCTGGACTCCTCGGCTTCCACGAGCGTTCGCAGTGGTTCCCTGCTCGGACCGTCTCACAGAGCTTGAGGTCGGATTCACTTGGACTCTCCCGAGGCGTCTTGTCCTCCTGGCTGGGCGAGGATGATCCGTGCATAATCCGTATCTTGATGGCGGCCCAGTAACCAGGCTGGGAGACTCGACGGTGTGAGCAAGAAGGAGCAGGCGCTCGTACGAGAGTTGTTTCCCGGCCTCGTGACGGAGCTGATCGCGTGCCTCAGAGAAGAGGGGGAGGAATACCTCGCCATCTCTGCCTGGGACATCCGGTTGTACGAGGATTGCGGATGCGGTGACGACTTCTGCCAGAGCTTCTATACGGCTGAACGTCCACCCGGGGCATATGGTCCTGGGCACAGGAATGTGCTGCTGACTCCGGCAGAAGGTGATCTCATCCTTGATGTTGTCGAGGAGCGAATCGTGTTCGTAGAAGTGCTGTACTATCCCAGGCTGCAACGCCCACCGTATTGAAGACTGTCAGCTTGGGAATTGCAGCCATCACGGCCCGCTGGGTGCTGAGCTGGGCAAAGAACCGGTCCTGATTGACTGCCCTTAATGGCACGGCTTCGTATCAGCTTGTCCAGAGAACGATCTTTCCCACAAGGATCGCGCCGAACCAGAAGGTAAACATCATGGCCACTATCGAGCGAGCCTGCTTGCGCTCCTGATCATTCCGACCTGGCCGCCGTACTCTTGCGATCAGCGTGATGGCCGCGGCTACAAGAGCAAGGGTCATCGAGATTTCGACAGAGGTCATGAGGTGAAGGTACTGCGGCCATAATCCCCTCTGTATCCCACTTTCCCGTCTACCTCGTCCACTCGTGGGCGAGCAGGCCAAAGGCCGGGGCCACGGTGGAGCGCCCTACTGGGTTCTGGTTCACTGGCCAGCACGAAGCCGACCGCCAACCCGACGGGAACCGCCAGGAATTGGCCGATGCCCAGGGCCGTGAGTACGGCGAACCGCGTGCTCGAAACCGCCGCCACGTGGCAGCGACCAGAACGGCACCGCCCGGAGCCGAGCCTCCGCCGGAGGCATCGAAGTGCCCAGCTCAGCAGACATACGGTCCAGAGCGGTTGGTAGACGTTGAATGACAGTTCGGGCACACTTGTCGTCCCCCTATTGGAGGATCAGATGTCGGCGGTTGGACCAGCTGAGGCCCTGATTCTTTTGGTGATCTGGGTCGTTCCCGCAGTGGTGCTCTTCTTCCTCATTTACTGGGCGGTCCGGCTGGCGATCAGGCATGAAGGGCGACGGGTGCCGAGCCTGCACGAGCGTGTGACGGCGGAACGCGAGGCTCAGCGTCGTGAATGGGCGGAGCGCGAGGCTCGGCGGAATACGGAAGCGCCTGATGAGCTGTAGTCGGGCGTCTCGTCGGCAAGATGGGGCGGCGATATGACAGCGGACCGAGCTGCTGGCGGCCGGGACCGCCCCCAGGCTGCATGCCCGGCGGCGCGGTGATCTTGGGCTGGGCTTTGCCCTGTCGTGCGATTACCCTCCCACCATGACGATCAGATTCACCGCTCAGGTCGCCGGAGCTTACGAACACCCCGAGGACGAATGCATGTCCGCCGGTGTGAGCGAAACCGAGCACGGCGATGGCATGGTGCTTACCTTCCAGTGCTGTACCTATGGAGCCTGACCGCCTATGGAGCCGTCCAGGAGCTCACTCTGCGAGACAAAGTGCTGCGTGTTGTCCTCGACCTCGACGCTTTGGAGGCGCTTGGTCTTGCCGAGCCCGAGATTGAGGCGGTTCTCGATGTAGACGAGCAGTCCCTCGACCGGTTTCGGCAAGGACTGCGCCACATCCTTGCCTACGGTCGTGCTGAAGCCCGCCCTCGGGTTCTGGAGCTATAGAAGGCCATTGCCGGAGCGAAGCACCGAGGACATGAGCCCGGACAAAGCTGAGAGCCTGCTGGCAAAGGATTTGGTCGCTGAGGCTGGGACAGGGATGCCCTGGTCGAGCCCCTCTTCGAGCGATACGCCTGCGGACAGGTGCGGGCTCCTGATAGCTGAGGTGTTGTCTACGCAACTCGGCCACCAGGAGCCCGCTACCGGTCTTGTCCAGTCCCGACCGGCGCGGCAAGGTTCTGGAACTCCTGGCCGCCCGCCCTGGCGTGCCTGGAGAGGGACCGAGCTGGCCGCCATCCCCAGCGGGTGACGCCGGGAGAGCCGCTACGCTCCCGTGGCCCCATCGATGCGCTCCCGGATCAGGTCGGCGTGCCCGGTGTGCTGCGCGTACTCCTCCAGGAGGTGGATGTAGATCCAGCGGAGGCTGACCTTGCCGGTCGGCGCCCGGGGGTCGTCGGCCAGCTCATCGAGGTCGATGTCCGCAACCGCGGCGTCGCAGGCAGCCGTCTCCGCGAGGAAGGCGGCGTAGTCCGCCTCGGCGTCGGCGTCGGCCACCAGGTCGAAGTCGCCGTCTTCGTACTCCTCCGTGATGTGCAGCTCGGGCAATTTTTCGTGCAGGAACTTCTCCCGGAACCACCAGCGCTCGACTTCCGTCATGTGTCGCAGGAGGCCGAGCAGCGTCAGGTTGGACGGTTCCACGGAGGCGGTCTTCAGTTGCTCGGAGGTGAGGCCGGCGCATTTGCGCAGCAGGAACACCCGGCGGAGCTTCAACCAGTTATCCAGCATCTCGCGTTCGCCACAGGCCATGTCCGTCCGAGGTCCCCGCTCTACGTCGGGTGCTGTCCACGTCATGTCACCATTTTGACGACCTGCGCAACCGATTTTGCGGGGTACGTATCTTGCCCGCCGGGCCTATCGCTCGAAGATGAGGCTCGACCAAGGCATCCCTGCCCCGGCCTCAGCGACCAAATCCTTTGTCAGCAGGCTCTGAGACGTTCGTCAACTCCCGCTCCCGGGCCGCAGTACAAGATCGAAAATGCTACTTCACGATCACTTGAACGGGCGCCCGCAAGCGACCGTGATTGACCACCTCTAATAGCACGTTAATGGCACGGCATCACGCCAAAAATACGCCTCCTCCAACGGCTCTGGGCCCGACACCGCCTAGCGGGCGGAGGCTGAGGAGTAAAGCCCTGGACCGGCGATCGCCTCAGGCCACGTACAGGCGACCGTGAGGGGCCTATCAATGCGGTGCATACCACTCACCAAACCGTATAAGCAGCTCAGGAAGGGCCGTCCCACGTTGTCCATGTGGGCCCCGCCAGTTGTGGCCACGCGCCGCCACCCGGTCAAGACGGCCGCCCCAGGTTTCTTGGAGACGCGTCCCGGTGCCGGCAACTAATATGCGCGGCATGTCGTCTCCGTCCCGCCATGAGGTACCGGCTATTCGTCCTGCTGCCTGGCGTGTGCAGCCAACTTGGACCAGTCTGCTGCCGACGGGCGTGAAGTCATGCCCGCCGCTGGGCACCACCGACGGCCACACGAATTGGGTGGCGGCGGTGACGACCGCGGTCTTCGACGGCCGTGCCGTAGCGGTCACCGGGGGCGGCGACGACACAGTACGGGGTTGGGATCTGTCAACCGGCGAGCGGGTCGGCGCCCCGTGGACTGGTCACACGAACGCGGTGCGGGCGCTGGCGATGTCCGTTCTGGACGGTCGCCCCGTTGTGGTCAGCGGTGGTGACGACGGCACCGTACGGGTGTGGGAACTCGCGTCCGGTAGGCCGGTGGGCGAGCCGTTCCATCTTCAGGCTGACAGCGTGGAGGCCCTCGCGATCGCGGAACGCCATGGCCGCAGGGTGGTGGTCACCGGTTGCTACGACACGACGGTACGGGTGTGGGACCTGGAAACGCGGCAGGAGGTGATGGCACCGATCCGCGGCCACACCGGCCCGGTGTACGCCGTGGCGACGGCGGTGCTGGACGGCCGCTGGGTGGCTGTCACGGGCGGCGACCGAACGGTCCGGGTATGGGACCTGGATACCGGTGATCCGGTGGGCAGCCCGTTCACCGGCCACAGTGGATACGTGAGCGCGGTTGCGGTCGCGGAGCTGACTGCCGGCCATCTGGTGGTCGTCTCCGGTGGCTACCAGACGATCACACGCGTGTCGGACCTGGCCACCGGACTGCCGGTCGGTGACCTCCCCCGATCTGCGGACTTGGAGGCCGTGACGACCACGGTCGTCCACGGCCGGCTGGTGGCGATCACCTGCAACTCCAATGAGCCGACCATCCAGGTGTGGGACCTGAAAACGGCCGAGTTGGTCGGGGAGCTGTTCCCTCAGCATCGCCGCACGGTGCATGCGGTGGCGACGGCAGTGGTGAACGGCCGGCAGGTGGTGGTGTCGAGTTGCGACGGTGGGTCGGTCCGGGTGTCCGATCTGGTCGTCGGCCAACCGGCCGACAAGCCAGTTCGCCACGACGCCGCGATCACGGCGGTGGCCACCACGTCAGTGGCCGGCCGACCGGTGGCGGTCACCGGCAGCGATGACGAAACCGTACGAGTATGGGATCTGGACACCGGCGATCAGGTGTGCCAGCCACTCACGGACCACACCGGCGCCGTCACTGCCGTGGCCGCGACCCAAGTGGACGGTCGCGCGGTGGCGATCACCGGAGGCAAGGACAGCAATGTCCACCTCTGGGACCTCGCACTGGGGAAAGCGGCCGGAGCACCGTTGACCACCCACCGCGGCCCGATAACCGCGGTCGCGGCCGACAACACGGACGACCCACCCCGGGCCATCACCGCCAGCGACGACAAGACCATCCGGGTATGGGATCTCCGCACCGGCGAAGAGACCGGAAACCCCCGCAAGAGCGACCATCGATGGGTACAAGGCCTCACCACCACCACGCTCGATGACCAGCCCGTCGCCGTCCTCGGACGGTGGGGCGGCGGCTTCCGGGTCCGTGACCTCACCGTAAACCGCGACACCGGACTCCAGACCACCGGTAGCAACGGCAAACCGGTACGCCTCGTGGCCGCCACCATCGTGAACGGACGACCCATCGCCATCACCACGAACGACGACTGGCGCGACCCACCGATGAAGGTATGGGACGTCGCCACCGCTCAGCAGATCGGCCGGCTTTCCCTGGGAACCGTGGTCGCACTCGCCGCCACCACGATCGACGGCCACCCCATCGCAGTCGCCGCCAGCCACAGAACGGTAGCGGCATGGAGCCTCACCACCTTTGACAGGATCAGCCCCGACATCGAGTTCCTCGACCCGGTCAACGCCGTCGCTGCCACCCCACAAGGCCACATCATCGTCTGCTTCGACCGTGACATCGCCGTACTCACCGCAACCCGATCGAGCTGACCGTGGCATGGTTCGACAGGACCCCCTGCGCCAGGCCCTCAACCTCCTCGCCGAGCATGGCCCTCAAGCCCTGATCACGCAGGTCCGCCAAGCCGAACACCCCGACCCCGAAGGCAAGCGCTGACCGCGAGGCAAGGTGTATGACGACGTCACAGCGGTTATATAGCGAGGTCTCGTCCGCAGAGACGCGCCGAGCGCTCAAGAAGCTCGGTGATCAGTTGGAGTCGTAGCAGCGTCCAGCACCGGCGAAGGCCAACGAGGCCATTCCCTCGATCATGGGGAATGGCCTTCCGCGTGGGGCAGACGCCGACGTCTCTTCCTGCCGTATCTACGTGGACCCCGTTGACGCCCTGTGGTGGCTTGCGGTTCGTAGCCAGACCATCGAATCAAGACGATGGAGAGGCCGACGAGGATTGTGACCACACCAGAAGCGAAGACCAGAAACGCTATGACGGACTCGCCGTCTGGATTGCCGAGTCCGGACGGTCGTCCGTCGATCCAGCTCATCGTGGGCCACGCCTGGGTGGCGACGATCGCTCCGAACGCGGTCGTGATCGCACCCATGACATGGCTAGGAGGACGCGTCCACGAGCCCATGGCGGCCAGCACGACCCGACCGCCAACCCGACGGGAACCGTCAGGAATTGGCCCATGCCCAGGGCCGTGAGTACGGCGAACCGCGCGTGCTCGAAACCGTCGCCACGTGGCACGGACCAGAACGGCACCGCTACGACACCGCTGAGAAGGCCGATCGCCAGTAACCGGAGCATCGCCACGTACACATGATTGTGGACTGGTTGGTTGCTGTGCTACCTCACCAGAGCGTGAGGCGGCGAATGCTGCACGGCTGAGGGCGGGGCATCGGGTCGTGTGCTTCCAGTCGCCATGGTCCCGGTCCCTTCTGCAGACGGCCGAGTATGCGCGGTTGGCGCTCGCGAACGTTGGCCTCGGGGGCAAGACTTACGATGACGCTACCGCTGCTTATGTTCCTCAATGAGGACAACCCGTTGCGATGCCATGATCAGATCAGCTGCCGTAGCCCGATCCATCATGGCCCTCTGTCTCATGAGAGCTTCGCTTCATTTGATGATCGGGTCAGACATCCCTGGAGCTTGGATGTCAAGCTGCGAGGTGTTCCATGGAAAGTGGCCTTTGTGGCCAGCCAGTCCGGCCGGGGGAAATCCGGTCGACAGGCAAGCCACAGTGCACTGTGATAGTCCAGCCCCCGCCGCACGGAGCGGGCCGATCGCAGGAGGTGCTCTTGGCAACCGTGAGAACCGCGGACACCCGCCCCACGATCAATGCCTCACTGGTCAGGAAGCTGGTCGATACGCAGTTCCCACAGTGGGCCGCGTTGCCTCTGGAGCTGCTCGATCCGGCCGGCTCGGACCATGTGATCTACCGGCTGGGCGAGCAGCTGTCCGTCCGGCTGCCCCGCCACGACGGCGCCATCGGACAGGCCGAGAAGGAACTAGAGTGGCTGCCCCGGCTCGCCCCGCGACTGCCCCTGGCCATCCCGGTACCGGTGGGAGTGGGTGAGCCCGACTTCGGCTATCCGTGGCGGTGGGCGGTGTCCCGCTGGCTGGAGGGCGAGGTGGCGACCGTCGAGGCGCTGGCCGACTCGTCCGCGGCCGCCGTCCAACTGGCGGAGTTCCTGGTCGCCCTGCAGCAGTTCAGGTCCGAGGACGTTCAGGCCATGGAGGCCCGCGGGGACCTCGCTGACCAGCCGTTGGCGGGCCGGGATCGCGCGACGCGGGCCGCCATCGCCAAGGCCGACGGCGTGTTCGACACTACCGCCATGACCGAACTGTGGAACGCGGCCCTGAGCGCCCCCGGATGGGATCGCCCTCCGGTCTGGTTCCACGGCGACTTCCACACCGGCAACCTGCTGACCGTCGGCGGCCGTCTCAGCGCGGTCATCGACTTCGGCGGGCTCGGCATCGGCGATCCGGCCTGTGATCTGATCATCGCCTACACGCTGATGTCAGCCGACAGCCGCGCGGCCTTCCGCGCCGCGCTCGATGTGGACGACGCCACCTGGACCCGGGGTCGCGGCTGGGCCCTTGCCACCGGTCTGAACGCCTACACCACCTATGCCGCCGTCAACCCGAGGGTCGCCGCGCAGACCACCCGTCAGATCACCGAGGCCCTCATCGGCTAGATCAGACTTCGGCGGAAAGCGGAGCCGTAGCTGTACTCTGCAATTGTAGAAAACTGAAAAGGCTACAGTGGCCTTTGACCTCCCGTGAAGCCTAGGAGATTCGAACTCCTGACTTCCTGCTTGCAAATGGCTACGACGATCTTGAGTGATCTGCGTAGAAACTGCTCAAGGGGCTGATCGTGTCCCCGTGACTCCCCGCTGTTCCCTCTGGTTTCCGTCCGATCGGGTACGCGACGGGCATGCCGTAGGCCCTCATTGTGGTCGTTTCGGGCGCTCAACTACTCTCATTCCACCTTGAAGCAGGGAGGCGGCAAGTGACCGTAAGGCGTGCGCGATTCGTTCTGATGTGGATCGGCTGCCTGGTTCTCGTTCCAAGCATCCTTCTCGAACGATACGCACAGGATGCCAGAGAGAAGGCCAGATCCAGCGAACTCTGGACGCTGATGCGAGAGAACCAGTATTTCGGGAGCACACCGCACGCTGATGCATCCTATGAGTCCTTGATCATTAGTGGATGGATAGGCATCGGCCTTGGCGCCCTCTGGATTCTGGCCGCTATAACGTGTTTCGTCCTCGCTCGGCCCCCGTTGGACCTCACGCCATCTACAAGGAAACCGGGGAAGTCCGGTACAGGCATACCTATCATCCGGCCCTTTCCCTGATCTTCCCATCGCCGTCGTCCCACCCGTCAGGGGAGCGGGCCAGAGGGCAGGGGTGGAGCTCCCCGTTGGAAGAACGACCTTCGCCCCTGCCCCCTGGTCTGCTCGGGCTTGCCCTGGGGGCGATGGCGACGGGAAGATCAGGCTGGCCGGCGGACCATCAGCATCCCCTCAGTCATCGTCCCCTCGCTGGTCGAGCACTTCGCATTGTTCGTCGACGAGGCAGAAGACAATTTCGTGTTCCTCGGCAAGCGGGGCACGTTCCTGCGGGGTGGCAACTTCCGGCGTGAGGCCCGATGGGCGGACGCGTTTAAGGAGATGGGTCTCCTGGGCTTGCACTCTCATGATCTCCGGCACACGGGGAACACGCTGGCTGCGCAATCGGGGGCATGCCTCGCTGATCTCAAAGCACGGATGGGGCACGACAGCGACCGTGCGGCGCTGATCTACCAGCACGCCACCCGAGACGCGGACCAGAGGATCGCCGATGCGCTCAGTGCGCGGGCGAAGGCCGAGCGGAAGAAGGCGGAGAAGAAGCGCAAGAGGAGAGATGACGATGGCAGCGCGGGCGCGCTGGTCCCCGCGAGCTAATGGCACGAACACCCCGTCACATGATCTGTGGCGGGTTGTTTTTGCTGGTGGAGCCTAGGAGATTCGAACTCCTGACTTCCTGCTTGCAAACGGTCTGATCTACGAGGGCAACTGCCTCGACCTGGGCGACAGGCAACTCGCCAGCGACCGTGACTGACCCCTGTTGACCGCCTTAATGGCACGCAGAAGGTCCGCCGCCTCACCGACGAAACCCGGACCCTGAACGAACGGCTTCAAGCCGCCCGCTCCAACGCCCGGTTCGCCGACCGACGCATCGCCGAACTCGAAGCTCAGCTGCTCGAACGCCTCGGTTCCAAAGCGGGCAGCCGCGAAACCCTGGTGCATGCCGCAGCGCACGAAAAGTACGGTGAGGAACCTCCAGCCGAGGATGGGCTGGGATGGGCAGGCAGCGCAGGTGAAGAGCCTCGAACTGGTGATCGTAAGATCTACGCACATATGTGCTCGTCGCCGAAGGCCAAGTAACGGTATACGAGGGAGGCAACCGTGGGGGTCTGCATCTACATCGACGTCGTCAGGGACGGAAAGAAGCTTGGTAGCTACGACCTCGACAATAGCGCGTACTACCTTCGCGTGGGGCTGGAGGCACTGGGGCTCGACGGCGACGAGATCGTTCACGGGGTGGGGGGACCAGACGGCGTCGACGCCGAGGGGTCGGAGGAAGGATTCGTGGGCCGACTCGCCCCCGAACAGGTCAGAGCCTTCTGGGAGCGCCTTTCGCCCGTCACTGTCGAGCAGTTTATGACGGGCCTACGGACGACCGAGAACGTCAACGGCGACGACGAGGAGTACTTCACGCTGTACTTCGCCGACCTCAAGGAGACGTACAGCGCGGCCGTTCGCGCGGACGCGGGTATGACGATGTCCTGGTACTGACGGCCCGCGCTAGTCCGAGATCCCTCTTTCGTGATCGACATGTTGGGGATCGGGGGGTTGAGCTGGACTTTCGACCCGAGGTCGCGTATTAGCCATATGGTCAGCGCGGCCGAGGTCGCCGCGCGGGTGGCCGATCGGCGCTGGCACCGCTACCGCGCCGGGCAGGGCGCCAAGGGCCCGCGCTGGTACGCCCGGGCCTGGGCACGCATCGACGACAAGACGACGGACGGCTGTCGGTGGCTGCTGATCCGACGCAACCTGACCACCGGTGAGCCGGCGTTCTACCGCTGCTACGCGCCCACCCTCAAGTCGTTGATGACCCTGGTCAAGTTCGCCGGTCTCAGATGGGCGGCCGAGGAGTCATTCCACGCCGCCAAGGGCCAGGTCGGGCTGGCCCACTACCAGGTGCGCGGCTGGACGGCCTGGCACCGGCACATCACCTTGGCCATGCTCGCACGTTAATGGCACGAACGCCCGCACCAAGATCGGTCGCGGCGCGTTCCATGAGGTGGAGCCTAGGAGGCGCCCGCCGTCATCCTGCGATCGACTGGTCGAAAATCATCAGGATCTGCATGCACTCATCATGTATCTAATCCGCTGTTCTCGGCCATTGTGGCCACGGATCTTGCCGGATGGACCCGGGATGAGGCTGTCAAGAAATTCATCAGGATAAATCAGCTGCTGCCTCGTACGGATATCGTGCATTCACTGTGCATACTCGGTCAAGGGGCGATTGCCTGGGCATACAGGCTGGACGCGTCTGGTGATCAGGATGGCGTGCCTGATGGGGCACTTGCTCAATTCTGTCTTAGCGCCAGAAAATATTGCGATTAACTATGGCTATGGAACTGCTATGAGCCTGCCTAAGACGCCTGGCGCGACCCTCATACCTAACCCTAAGTTGCTGAGATCACTACAGATTCTGCATATCATCGGCACTCGTGAAGACATCGGTCAGGCCAGCTTGCCAGAAAGACGCAGTGATCATCTCCTCGCCGGGCAGGAACAGCCATACCGGGCCGGACGCACCAGGGTAAGCCGCCGACCGCGTGTATATGTGCCCCGGTGGACTTCCTCGCGCGCTGATTGCCCTGCCTGAAGTCGGCGGCTCACAAGGTTCGGGAAGTGCTGCTTGCCCGCACGCGCGCCGCCGTTGGGGGACCGGCCGAAGAGCTGCCCCATGCCACACTGTTGCCTTTTCGTCCCGAAATCTCGGCAGCGAGATCGCTACAGGTCGTTTGCGCTGCTCGCAGGGTCATTAACGGCCGCTCAAGGTCGCCCGAATATGGCACGGTTGCTGCCCCCGGCCCACCGCCGCGCCAGGGGCCAGATTCTCGGAATCACGGCATATCTGCGCGTATCGGATCTTTCGGGAGCTACGCGTCAGAATAATATCCATTTTAATGGCTGATATTCGGACATCAAGGACACTCCCTCCTTTCGCTCCTTGCTGATTATTTGCCCGCTTATAAACGTGCGTGCGTCTTTCATGATTGACGCTGGGGTATCTCCCTTGTCGCACTATCGCAGCGGTGTGGGCGTATGCGAAAGAAAGAACAACTCTAGCATCCGCGCTACCGCGACACCATTCACGAGCTCGATCTGACACAGGTCAACGAGCCTCAGGAAATTACCTGACGTTCTCGATGGTAATGCTCACCACGGAAAGGAATGCCCTATGCCATTCATCATGCGCAAAACACTCCCCAAGCTGGCCGCACGTACACTCGCCGCCACCGTCCTCACCGCAGCAGTCATGACGCCCGCGGTCGCGGCATCCTCTGCCCCCAACCCGGCCGAGGCATACATCTCGAGCGTCAGTGCGAACGGAAACGGGTGCCCGCCCGGGACATGGGAGGCGGCGATCAGCCCCGACGGGAAGTCGTTCACCGTTGCATTCAGCTCATACGAGACGCTCATCGAACCTGGTGGTGATGCTTCGGATAAGGAATGCACGCTCTCGCTGAACGTGCATACGCCGCCGGGGAGCTCGCTTTCCACCGCCAAGTTCTCGTACCAGGGCTACGCGCTCATGGACCAAGCAGGGATGAGCGCGACGCAGAGCGCAAGCTACGACTTCCGCGGTGCTCCCGTCCCGGCTCAGTCGGTTCGCTCGCAGATCTCGGGGCCACACGACGACACGTACCTCTTCTCCGACCGGATCTTGCTTCACGACGACGTGGCGTCGGCGCAGGGCGAAACCCGCGCGCTGAACGGGGAAACGCGCCTAGTCCTCACCAACAACCCCGCAAAGACCGGCAGCGGCTACTTCAACACCAACAGTGTCGACGGGACGCTCCAAAACGGACCGGGCTGCACCATCGACCGGCGCACCGCCACCTCGGGGCAGACCATCGTCGGCACCTCGGGCGCCGATGTCATCTGCGGGTCACCGTTCGCCGACCGTATCGCCGCGCTGGGCGGCGACGACGTCATCCTCTCCTTCGCGGGCAACGACCGGATCGCCGCCGGTGCCGGCAACGACACCGTCTTCGGCGGCAACGGCGACGACGACATCAGCGGCGACGACGGCAACGACACCCTCGACGGCGAAGCCGGCAACGACCGGATCCTGGGCGGGCCGGGCACCGACACCGCCAACGGCGGGCCGGGCACCGATTCCTGCGTGGCCGAGACGACCACCTCCTGCTGAGTCAGGTCGACGCTCCGGTGATGTGGCTTCGGGACGAAACAGTCGAGGTCGGAGCCGGGCGACCTGCTTTACCCACCTTGGCCGCGCCGGGTCCCGAAGCGAGGGGACCCAGGTCGGACACTTGCGGGCAGGAAGGAACCTGCGCGACCCGCCCGGCCAGCGTACGGGCCCCCTCGCTCCCGGCCCGACCAAGGACACCGGGCGGAAGCCGGCCGCCCTTCACCATCGCCCGGGAGCCGATCCGGCGCAGGAGTGCGACCAGCGTGCGATCCGCCGCGGTCAGCTTCGGTGAGCAGTGGCGACCCAGAGTCCAACTTCTGAGCGAGGGCAAGGCCCCGATCAGGCACAAAATCGGGTTCCCAAGCTGACATACCCATCACCCAGGTAGGGGGTTGTTCGCTTGCTGCACTTCGCGTGTCATGGCTAGGCCATCGAGCACGCGACCATGGGGACCGTGAGCGGCTCGCGGAGGACGATCGCTTCAGGAGGGCGGTCACCACAGGCGACAGATGCGTGACCACGGACGCGGTAGTCACGCAGTTTGTTACTCTCCCTCGCCTCACAGTGATCGGCGAGGGAGAGTCTTCCCAGGTGGAGCCTAGGAGATTCGAACTCCTGACTTCCTGCTTGCAAACGGGAGCCGGTCACGACGTAGAGCCTTCCGCTCCCTGCTCAAGCGGTAGTTGGAGACTGGTGGCATTTGATTGGGTGAGGCAGCGTTGCTGTATCTGGCTGCTGTACGGCACCGCGCGAACGGCAGCACCGTCTGACGATGCGCCGGCCGAAACCCATCGCCTCAACCGCACGGTTCGGTCTCTCGCCGCTTCGAGCTACCTCAAACCCGATGCCACCTCGATGTGCCGAACGACGAGCAGGAGATCCGCCGAGTGCAGACGTTGCTCAATCTCGCTTAATCGGATGCTGAGGAGGTCGCGCTGCGCTTCCGTGAAGACGGCGCCGAAGTCCAGGCACTCGCTGACGCATATGGTGATCTCCAGGAGAACGGGGTCCGAGGAGGGCAGCAGACGAGGGAAGCGTTGGCGGCGCCAAAACCGCAATGCGAGCAACGCGGCCTTCCGGGGATTGCCGTACCAGTACCAGCGAACCTGAAGGTTGGGATTTGGTTCCTCTGCACGCGGAGATCGCCGGCCTTGCATTTTGGCCTCCCGACGCCTTGTCGCGTAGGCGTGGAGCTCGGCATGCCAGGCAGCGCGGCTGGCCTCGATAGCGTCCAGCGCCTGAAGCAGTGCCGCCTCATCGTGTTGAAACCTCCCGGCCTGGAACTCGAGGAAACTCAGCGTCGCCTCGAATCCGAGTGGCCGATACAACTGCACGCAGGACCGGAACGCTGACAGCCGCCATCGGTAAGGCAAGGCAGGATCACGTACCCTACGGGCAAAGCTGGCGAAGCTCACCGAAAAAGGCTAGCCAATTGGACGCCGGGAGGCACCAACTCGGCAACGGCGCTGGCGGGGACATTACTAGTGGTCTGTCCCAACCACTCACTTCCGGACCTGACCGTCCGCTTTTCAGGCGGACCGATCGCCCTGCTCGGGCGATCGAGACCGTGCTCAGGCGCGTGTGGACGGTGGCGCAGATGCGTCGGCATATGGGGACGTTGCTGTCAGTGCTGCTGTCACCGCTGCCATGGTCACCCGGTGGCAAGACCCGACGGAGGAGGGCCTTGCCGGCGATCGCCCCAGCCCGTATGACGGGCACCGAAGTCCGCGATCGTCACGGCTTCAGCCACTGTGCCGCCTTCTGATCCGTAGCCAGTTCGAGATCGTCCACGAGCGTCTACGGGCATCAGAAATGCCTGGTGGAAGCGATATCTGTCTACGCAGATTTCACCACTGTCCATGGTCATCCAGGGCCGTTGTTAGCATCGGTGTTAGCAAGATCCACCTGCGGACCGCCCGAAGCGTGCACCATCCTGGACCCACCGTCAGCCGTGGAGCAGTGACTGGCCCCTCCTGCCCCCGCTGTTCGCCAGACGACCAGCCCGCTTATCCAGTGGCAAGGGGACCCGTACCGCAGGGCCGCCAGGCCCGAGGAACGGAAGCCCCGCGGCAGCCACCCTTGACTGTCAGGTGGACCCGGCTGAATAGGGCAGGACGTCTGAGCGCCTACCGCTTCCTCTTGCCCAGATCAGTATCAAAATTACACTAATCGCCCAAATGGCATGCCATCCTGACATTTCCCCTCGTTATGAATTCCTATTGTTTATGGATATGTGTTGGGTTATGTACCGGGATTGGCTGGTGTGCTTGACTCCTGCCGTGTAGTCACACCCTCCGGGAGGAGGCATGGGGGAGTTCGTCGGGATCGATCCTCGCGGAGCAGACCAGCTGATTCGCCAGATGGAGACCGGCAAGGAGGTCCTGGGCCGTACCCGCCGCGGCCTTGAAGCGGCCATCGCTGAGGCTGGCGCGTCGTGGACCGGTACGCAGGGGGTGACCGCCATGCATCGGTCTTGGGCGTTCTTCGACGACACGCAGCGGGACTTGAAATGGCGCGTGGACACCCTCAAGCAGATGGTTCCGACGGGGGGAAACGGCTCGCTCGGTGGGGTGTTCACGTTCAACAGCGAAGAGGAGGCTGTCCGTCAAGGGAAAGCCGACGCGACGTCGATCGCCGGGGCGCTCAAGCAGTATGAGATTGAGAACTCGCCGGAGAGTTGGCGCAAGGTGACCGCCGCCACGGCGGCGACCAAGCAGAAATTGAGCGACCCCGCCTACGCCGCTGCGTTGCTATCCGCTCTCGGGCCGGACAAGTTCCGCGCGCTGTTCATGCACTGGATGAAAAACAAGGGTCCGGCCATGGACAAGGGAGTGCCACCCAGCCTGCTTAAGGAGGGGAAGGAGGCTCTTGGCCCGCTGGCCGAGGCCTACGCCAATGCCGAACGCGCGGGAAGACTGGGTGAGGAGTGGGGTGAGAAGTTCATCAAGACGACTCAGCCCGGCGTGTTGACGGCGCTGGTCGCGATGTCCAAGCCATCGACCAGGCTCCTCAATCAGGTGGCGCTTCGGGTACTCGGCCGGCCACTGACCGCAGATCTCCCGACAAGCCAGAACTGGAATCTGAACGTGCTGATGGAGGCATATGACGCCAATCCTCAGGCGTTACAGACGCTGCTGGCCGAGAACAAGGATGCCGCAGGCTGGTTATTGCATCCGCAGCGTGCCCGGATGAGCGGCATCCCTGACTTTGAGAAGAAGATGGCCGGAGTTCTGGACAAAGCATTAAAACCAGGCGCGGGAGTGGACAGCGTGCGCGCCCAGGCGTGGGTCAACATCATTCGGGCGATGGGCGCCGAGGACAGCCCGTGGATAGGTGGCTCGTGGGGCACGTTCAAGGACTCGCCGATCAGCGAGACCCTCGCCAAGAACGTCGTGCCTTATCTCGACCAACTCGCTCGAGGACAGTCCAAGCGTGACTCGCCGGAGCTGACCCGGCTGTTCCCCGGGCCGCCCTGGGACGGTCTCGACCCTGAGACCGCGTCCCGGTTCATGGGCGGGCTCATGCAGGACAAGGACGCGGCGAACACGCTGATGAAAGCGGCGCAGAACTACAACGTGGACATGGACATCGGCCGGTTCAGGCCCTTCGGCGACGAAGCCACCCAGCGCGAGTTCACTTCCCGCGCGGCGCTCGCTGGAGGCGCGGCCAATATGATGCTGGCGGGCTCGACCTACGCGGAGTGGACTGACGATGAGTACGCGGACTGGCTCGCCGGAGTCGCGCTGATTCCCATCTCCTGGCTGTCCAACAAATACTGGCCTATCGAAGACGCCATGGCGGCCACCGGCCGAGACGTCGCGCTGGATGAGGCCAAGGACGGCCTCAAAGGATTGATCACGGATTACCTCGACAAGAAGACCCCGGCCACGGCCGAGACCGTCGCGGACGCCATCGTGCGACAACAAGTCCAGTGGGTGAACGCATCGCTCGCCGAGCATGGTCAGAAGCCGTTGACCGAAGAGCAACAGAATGAGGTACGGATGGCGATCCGCGGCAGGCTTTTCGACAGTTTGAAGAAGGCATTGGAAGCCAGAGGAGGCTGAGCATGACCATCCCCAGCCAAACCCAGCTGCTTCAACAGGCCGCCGAGAAGGAACAACTCGCCGCCGACCTCACCCGGTACGCTGCGCAACTGGCCGAGGTGTTCGCCGGCACGCTGGCCAGGCCGCAGGGTGCCGATGCGTTCTGGAAGGGACCGGCCTCGGGGCGCTTCATCACGCAGGCCATGCAACTGGCGCGTGAGGTTGAGCTGCTCCGGAACGACTGCACATCCACCGCCGACCGTCTCCGCAAGCAAGCCCAGGCCGCGCGTGCCGAGGCCACGCAGATGCCCACCTAGAGAGATCGCTAGCCGTCGCGTTCATAACAGCTGGTCTTGCCCACGATCATGATGTGGGGCTTCTGCCCATTGCGTACGGTCACGAAGAAGGTGATGCCGGTCTGCGGGTTCTGCAGGACGGCTGCGCCGAGGTTCTCGTCGCCAAGATCGGCGTCGTCCACAATCATGTTGTAGCCGCGTAACTGCAGCCAACTCGCCATCAAACCGGCCACGTTCGATGGTGAGTGGACGTAGGGGGGGCCGGTGAGGTCGCCCTGAGCGCGGAAAAGCCGCTGCACCTGGCCCTTCAAGCACCCCACTTCGCTGTCCCGATCTGCTCTTTCGGTCGCGGCGGCGGATCCTGTGGCGGCCAACTCTCTGGAGGCGAGCAATTTGTCGCTGTCCGCGATGAGTTGCTTCGTCGCCTCGTCCAACGTGGGTGGGTCGGCGTCCCCCGTGCAGCCCGTCACCACCAAGAGCGAGACGAGCATCGTGGCAATCGATAACTTGCGGGCACCCTGGCGCACGCCACGGACACTACCCAACCCCCACTTCGGCGTACACCTCGTATGCGTGCGCGCTATGTGCCGGCACTTGGGCACATATTTGGCACGATCATCCGCAGACAATCGGTGACAGCCCTACACCACCGGACACATCAAAGCCCTCGACCGACGTTTCCACTGGTCAAGGACGCTTTGGTGCTGGTCGGACCTGCTGCCCCCGGCAGGATTCGAACTGCGGCACCCGCTTTAGGAGACCCGGGGGCCGGTACTGCGCTCTTACTAGGACTGGCCTGCAGGAACATTCTACGGGGCCTTCGCCCTTCGCTTGATCATCCCGCGCATGTCCCGTGCTCGCTGGAGAGCCGCAGATCCCCGCGCTCTGGCGAATGCGAACCCCTATGTCCTCGAAGATACGGAGGTCAGCGCGGTTTGGGAGGCCAGAAAGGCCAACGCTTACCTGAAGGAGGGCCAATAGTTCGGAGGCATCTTCTACCGCCACCAAATCGGAAGGAAACTGTCGGTGCTGGAGTGCAAACTGTGAGGAAGGTCTCGATCAGGAGGTGCGCCATCGCCGATCAGGAAGGGCAGAGCGGATCTACTCTCACGCTCTCGGGACGATCGGAGTTTGCAAGGGAGCTCGCCACACTTGACCCCAAGGTCCGAAGCATCCTCGGCCTTCCCAACGCGACCATCATGGTGGTGGACTTCTTCATCGCCGCGGTCCGGCTCCTGATCGATGACACCGACTGTCGGCCGTGGCATGACCGCCTGAACGATCTCAACGGCCTGGTCGACGAGCTCAACCCGCAGGTCCAGGCCACCCTGAAGGGCCTTGAGCAGTTGTCGCAAGACCCAGGCTCTATCACCCGGAAGTTCAAGTCGCCTGGGTTCCAGGATTTCGTCCACAAGCTTCTGGGGGAAGCGAAGTACACGCGGCTCATCCGAGCTGTGAAGGTCGATGGCGCGGCCCTGGCGGTTGGAGTGCGGCGAGGGATCCGAAGCCTCATGCCCTTGGCGCTCGCCTTGGACAACTGCATGACGTTTGTCACGCGGGAGCAGATTGCACAGATCAAGGGCTTCAGTCGGTTCAGCGAGTCCCTCCTGCGGACCGTCCTCGTGGTGGATCAAGCGGTCGACAAGATTTTCCAGCTGGACCTTCCGGTGGACACCATGACGCAGCGGGTCGAGGAGTTGGAGCCGCTCGTCGAAGACATCGCCGACGACATCACGAGCATCGCCGAGCGCGTACACGAAGTCCTCTCTGGCCGATCCAGCGAAGTCCTTCTTGAACTCAGCGAGCAGCTCAGCCGGAAGGTTCGCGGAGCGCGCGATGCTCTTGATCACTCCGCTGATGGCGTCTCACAGGCAGCGAACTCTCTGGTCGAGTTCGTCGACCGGCTTCTCAGGGATGCGTACAGTGAAGTCCAGGTGATCTCCTGGGTGTCCACGTACCGGCCAGACGAACCCGATCTTCTCTACACCGCCGATCAGTCCGGAAGAGTTCGTCCGACGAAGCGAGGGCAGGCCCTCTGCTTCATTTACATGGGGAAAGAGCCGGACGAGTCGTTCGTCTTCAGTGAGATGGCGGTCGTTGGCCTAACTACTGCCAGAGCACGCTTGCAGAAACTGAAGCACTCCGACAGCGGGGCTCCGCAAGAGGTTGAGGAGGCTCGTCGCGGCATCCTGGCGATCGAGGGATTCATCGTGTACGCCGTCCGAGTCGGATGGATGGGCATGCCAGAGGAAGAACTCGCGCAGATGCGTATCCGCCTCAGCGGGGTCCACAGCAGCAGATGAGATTGTCCTTGCCAAGGTTAGGCGGATGGTGTCAACTGAACCGCCGCCCGGGTTCCGTGGAGGCCCTGATGCGCACGCAGCACCTTGACATCCAGCCTGTCGTCAGGCCTGGAATTCCGCCTGACTCCCGAGTACGTAGGAGGCCGAGGTGCGCGAAGATGGCTTCATGACGCCCCGTCAGCGGACGTGCGTTGCCTTGCCCGGGCCGCGCTACCGCAGTGGGTCAGCGTAACCCTGCACGTTGAGTGATTCTCGTGAGGAGCCTTGTGAGCACGCTCGGTAGTTTCCTCTGGTCGATCGCCGACCAGCTTCGGGGTCCCTACCGCCCCAACCAGTTCGGGAACGTGATCCTCCCGTTCACGATCCTTCGGCGCCTCGACTGCATCCTGGAGCCGGACCGCGAGACCGTCCGAGACCTGGCCGCGGCCTACCAGAACCCGAATCGGCTCCGGATCGAGGTCAAGAAGGCCACCGGCCGGCTGTTCTACAACATCTCGAAGTACAGCTTCGCCAACCTTCTGAAGGACGCGGACGGGCTCGAGGACAACCTCGTCGACTACATCGACCGGTTCTCCGCCGATGTCGATGTGTTCGAGTACTTCGACTTCAAGAAGGAGATCATCGCCCTGGAGAAGGCCGGTCTCCTGCGCGAGATCGTGAAGTCCTTCGGCGCCGTCGACCTGCACCCCAATGTCGTGTCCAATGCCGACATGGGGGACGCGTTCGAGTACATCATCCGCAAGTTCAACGAGGCCGCGAACGAGACCTCCGGTGACCACTACACGCCGCGTGACGCGATCCGGCTGCTGGTCGACCTACTCTTCGCCGAGAAGGACGCCGCCCTGACCGAGTCGGGCATCGTCCGCACCCTCTACGACCCCACCGCTGGCACCGGCGGCATGCTCGCCCTGGCCGAGGAGCACCTGCTCGCACAGAACCCGGACGCCCGGCTGAGCCTGTACGGCCAGGAGTACAACCCGCAGTCGTACGCGATCTGCAAGTCCGACCTGCTCGCCAAGGGCCACGACGCGTCCAACATCGCCTTCGGCAACACGCTCACCAACGACGCCTTCAAGGGCCGCCAGTTCGACTTCTGCATGTCCAACCCGCCGTACGGCGTCGACTGGAAGCAGTACGCCAAGGCCGTCACCAAGGAGCGCGACGAGGCAGGCCCGTACGGCCGCTTCGCGCCGGGCCTGCCATCCACCTTGGACGGGCAGATGCTATTCCTGCTGCATCTGGCGCACAAGATGCGCGCCCCCGAGGACGGTGGCGGCCGGGTAGGGATCGTCATGAACGGCTCGCCGCTCTTCAACGGGGCCGCGGAGTCCGGCCCGTCCAACATCCGCAAGTGGCTGCTGGAGAACGACCTGGTCGAGGCGATCGTCGCGCTGCCGACCAACATGTTCTTCAACACCGGCATCGCCACCTACATCTGGATCCTCGACAACACCAAGCATCCCGACCGCAAGGGCCTAGTTCAGCTCATCGACGGCACATCGTTCTGGACCAAGATGCGCAAGAACCTTGGTAACAAGAACCGTGAGCTCAGCGACGACGACCGCGCTAAGGTCCTCCGCTTGTACGCCGACTTCACCGACGCCGACCCGGACCTCTCGAAGGTGCTGCGCAACGATGAGTTCGGCTACTGGACCATCACCGTCGAGCGACCACTTCTGGATGAGGACGGCAAGCCCGTCGTCGACCGCAAGGGGAAGCTGAAGCCTGACTCCAAGAAGCGCGACGCCGAGAACGTGCCCTTCACCTATGGCGGCTCGACCGCCGGCCCTGCGGCCAATGCCGAGGTCATCCAGGCATACTTCGACACAGAGGTGAAACCTCATGTTCCCGACGCCTGGATCGACTGGGCCAAGACCAAGACCGGCTACGAGATTCCCTTCACCCGCCACTTCTACAAGTACGTTCCGCCCCGGCCTCTCGCCGAGATCGATGCCGACTTGGAGAAGCAGGTCGCCAAGATCATCGATCTGCTGCGGGAGGTTGAAGGATGAGACGGGCATATAAGAACGCCGCTTCGCCTTGGCTCGGCAGGATTCCGGAGGACTGGGTTGAGTCCCGCTTCCGCTACGAGGTATTCATCAACAGTGGCCAGGTCGATCCCCGAGTGGAGCCGTGGTCTGGCATGGTGCTGGTTGCTCCAAATCACATCGAGTCGGGCACCGGTCGACTCCTAGGACGTGAGACCGCAGCGGAGCAAGGTGCTGACAGCGGAAAGTATGTGGTCACCGCTGGCCAGGTCCTCTATTCCAAGATCCGCCCAGCTCTGAACAAGGTGGCAATCGCTGTCGAGGACTGCCTTTGCAGCGCGGACATGTACGCAATCTCGCTGTCAGACAGAGCCGACACGCGGTTCGCTCGCTACTTCTTGTCTGCGAAGCCGTTCCACAACTTCGCCACCGCGATGTCGATGCGTGTGAAGATGCCAAAAGTCAACCGGGAGGAATTGGCTGACGGACCATGGTTGCTGCCTCAGTTGCCCGAGCAGCACGCCATCGCCGACTACCTCGACCGCGAGACCGTCCGCATCGACACGCTTATCGAGGAACAGCAGCGCCTGGTCGAGATGCTCCGCGAGCGTCGCGAGGCAGTCATCGGTGCCGCCTTCCTCGACGCTCAGGCTCAGCAGCCGCTGAAACGCGTAGTCCGGGACGTCACCGTCGGCATCGTCGTGCAGCCTTCCCGGTGGTATGTAGAGGACGGCATACCTGCCTTGCGCGGCCTCAACATCAACCGAGGTTCTGTTTCTACTCGTGACTTGGTGTACATCTCCGTTGAAGGGGACGACGCAAACCCCAAGTCCCGCCTCAATGGGGGGGATGTTG
>NZ_JBSGFQ010000137.1:0-31115 GCF_053603495.1 Nonomuraea sp. NPDC004186
GCCCTTCTTCATGTCGTCGCTGACACAAGAACGCCCCCGCCGCTCGGGGGCAACGGCGGGGACGTTCATTTGGTAGTCGCTCGCCGGGGGACATTTGTTACAAGATTCCTCGCAGCCAATTCTGGAGCAGCCGGTGGCCGTGCTCCGACAGCACGGACTCGGGGTGGAACTGGATGCCCTCGATGGGCGCCTCACGGTGGCGCAGGCCCATGATGACGCCGTCGCCGGTGCGGGCGGTCACGTCGAGCACGTCGGGGACGGTCTCGGGCAGCACGGCGAGCGAGTGGTAGCGGGTCATCCGCACGGGCGAGGGCAGCGTCTCGAACACGCCCTTGCCGTCGTGGGTGACGGGGCTGGTCATGCCGTGGACGAGCTCGGGCGCGCGGGACACGGTGGCGCCGTACGCGACGGCGATGGCCTGGTGGCCGAGGCAGACGCCGAGCAGCGGCCGGCGGCTCTCGGCCGCGTGGTGGACCAGGGGCACGCTCACCCCGGCCGCCTCGGGGGTGCCCGGGCCCGGGCTGATCAGGACGCCGTCGAAGCCGTCGGCGTCGCTCACGCGTACGTCGTCGCGCGGCCGTACGTCGCAGTCGGCGCCCAGCCCGCGAAGGTACTGCACGATGGTGTGGACGAAGCTGTCGTGGTTGTCCACGACCAGCACGCGGCTCATTTCCTCACGCTCACCTCGTCGAGTGTCACCATGGGCTCGAGTAGCGGAAACACGACATACCAGAGTACGACCCCCACGGCGGCGACCATCACGGCGGCCGTCAGCAGCTTGGTCCGCGCGGTGCCGGGCAGCTTGCGCCAGAGCCAGGCGTACATGTCACTCCTCGTCCTCGGTCGCGTCCTTGAGCACCCCGTAGACGATCAGGCGCTCGGCGGCCGAGTATTCGGGGTGGCAGGTGGACAGCGTGATGAAGGCCCGGATAGGGCGGATGTCGGGCTTGCCGGGCACGGGGGCGAACACGTCGACCTCATCGGGTTTCACGATGTCCTGAGAGGTCACCCGGTACGTGTACGTGGTGCCGCCGGCCTCCACGACGATCTCGTCGTCGCGTTCGAGCTCGTCGATCTCGTTGAACGGGGCCGCGTACGTGGTGCGGTGCCCCGACACCACGAAGTTGCCGACCTGGCCCGGCAGGGCGCTGTCCGGGTAATGTCCCGGGCCCTTCTTCAGGTGCTCGGTGTCCACACCCTCGACCACGGCGTACTCGTAGTCGCGGCCCAGCTTGGGGATGCGCAGCAGCGCCATGGGCCTGCCCGGCTCGGGCTTGACCGCCTTCCGCGTCGCCAACTGGCGCTGGAGCAGCCGCTGCTGGCTCTGGGTGTACGCGCCGGTGCCCCAGAGCAGGTACGCGCAGAACAGCATCATGATCAGGCCCGCGGTGATGCTCGTCTCTCCCACGGCCCGCAGCGTGGCCCGCATGCGATCAGCGTATTCGGGTCAGAAGCCGCAACCGGGGATCGCCATGTCCCGCGCGTGGCGGCTATCCTTGACCACACTTCAATTAGGCTTACCGAAGAGCCTGTGGACGATCCGGAAGCCCAGGCCCTCAGCAGGAGTTACCAGTGCCCAAGTCCAAGGCTCGCAAGAAGGCGGTCTACACCCCGCCGCAGAGATCACAGCAGGTCAAGGTCAGCCCTCGCTGGCTGGCACCCACGATGGTCGCGGCGTGGATCATCGGCATCCTGTGGATCGCGATCTACTACGTCGCACCACGGGCGCCCTTCTTCAGCGACCTCCAGAACTGGAACCTGCTGATCGGGTTTGTTTTCATCATCTTCGGGGTGGTGCTTTCCACCCGCTGGCGTTAGTTCTTTCCACAGCCTTTTCCACAGCCTGGGGAAGTCACACCGCGCTCATGATGGCCGACACCCTGACCATCACGAGCACTGCGAGCACGGCCAGCGCTCCCACGATCGCCAGCACCTGCCACAGAGGCCTGCTGTTCTTGGGAGCGTAGGCCAGCGCGCCCGCCAGCACCGATCCCGTGATCAGGCCGCCGATGTGGCCCGTCCAGCTGATGCCGGGCACGATGAAGGTGATCGCGAGGTTGATCGCGATGAGCGCGGCGATGCCGCGTACGTCCATGTTGAGCTTGCGCCCGACCACGAACACTGCGCCGAACAGGCCGAAGATGGCCCCTGACGCGCCGACCGTCGGCTGGTTGAGGGCATCCATCCAGAGGCTCAGCACCGAGCCGCCGATCGCGCTGATGACGTAGATCGCGAGGTAGCGGACGTGACCGAAGGCGCGCTCGAGGTAGGGGCCGACGACGTAGAGCGCCCAGCAGTTGAACAGGATGTGGAAGATGCTGCCGTGCACGAACGCGACGGTGATCAGCCGGTAGAACTCGCCGAGCACGGCCACCCGCGCCGGGAACATCTCCAGCTCCGCGGTGACGCGCTCGCCGGTGAGGTATTGGGCGCCGAAGACCAGGACGTTGAGGGCCAGGATGGTGTACGTCACGATCGGCGTGCGTACGACGCTGCCGCCGAAGGTGGACTTCGCCTCGCGGATGCCCTTGTTGCCCTCGGCCACGCACTCAGGGCACTGGAAGCCCACGGCGGCGTCGCGCATGCAGTCGGGGCAGATGGGGCGCTCGCACCGCTGACACCGGACCCAGGTCTCCTTCTCGGGGTGCCGGTAGCACGTGGGCACCGCCTCAGCGGGCTGCTCGGGCTGCGGGGGCGGGCTGGGCGGCTGGCTGGTCATGACCGAAAGCCTATGGCTTACACGCCCTACCCGCGTGTCCCCACCCCTCGCCCCTCACCCCGAACCCCCGCCACCGACCAGCGGAACGCGGCCAGCGACTGACGGACGGCGGCTCGCGGGCGGCGGACGGTCGACGGCGGGCAGCGGGCAGCGGAAGGCGGCTGGCGGACAGCGGCTGGTCGACGGCGGACGGACGACAGCGGCGGACGGACGACACGGTCGGGCGACGGAACGCGGCGGCCCCAAGGCCCAGCACCATCGTGCGGGGCCCGACCACGGCATCGCACCCGCCCTCACCGCGCCGCTTTGCCGAAACGGAGCGCGGCGCCACCGCACGGCGACGACCACACCCCCCACCATCGAGACGCCACACCCGCCTTCACCGCGCCGCGTCGGCGAGGTGGGGTGCGTTGGAGTCCGGCGCCATCGTGCGGCGGCCAGTGCGCCGGCTCGTTCATGGCGCCACGTCGGCTGTGTAGGCGTCTGGTGCACGTGTGGTGCCCCCGCTTGGGCTGGGGTGCCGATGTCCGCCGCTCCTGGGCGGGCGGAGTGCCTCCTACGGGGGGACGACCGGGAGGGAGGACGGCCGGGCCGGAGCGCGACCGGGCCGGGCCGTCCCGAGGATGCCGCCGCAGGCGCGACCCCGAGACGCCCGGGGGACGCGGCCCCGAGACGCCTAATAAGCACCCGGCGGGGGACGCGGCCCCAAGGCGCCTGATAAGCACCCGATGAGGGGATGCGACCCCGAGACGCTCAATAAGCGCCCGAGGGGGGGGACACTGCCCCGAGGCGCCCGAGAAACGTCCGAAGGGGGATACAACCCTAAGCCGGACCGATGAGCGCCCGATGGGGATGTGGCCCCGGGCCGGCCGGAGGGCCGGCCGGTGGGGGCATGGGTGGGGCCGCCCCACGGCCTTGTGGGTGGGGCGGGGGTGGGTGGTGGGTCAGGCGGGGACGCGGTCGATGGTGACGGACTCGATGACGACGTCCTCCGCCGGGCGGTCCCGGCGGTCGGTCTGGGTCTTGGCGATGGCGTCCACGACGTCCTGGCCCTCGACCACCTCACCGAAGATCGTGTGCCTGCCGTTCAGGTGCGGCGTCGGCACGACCGTGATGAAGAACTGGGACCCGTTGGTCCCCTTGCCGAAGCGGACGCCCGCGTTGGCCATGGCCAGCAGGTACGGGCGGTTGAAGTACAGCTCCGGGTGGATCTCGTCGTCGAACTCGTAGCCCGGGCCGCCGGTGCCCTGGCCGAGCGGGTCGCCGCCCTGGATCATGAATCCGGAGATCACCCGGTGGAAGATCGTCCCGTCGTAGTAGCGTGCGGTGCTCTTCTCCCCGGTGCCCGGGTGCGTCCACTCTCGCGAGCCTTCCGCGAGCTCGACGAAGTTGCGCACCGTTTTCGGGGCTCTGTTGGGGAAGAGCTCCACCTTGATATTTCCACGATTGGTCTGCAGGTTTGCGATCAGCTTCTCAGCCACGAGACAGCCGCCCCCTCTATGTACAGGGTTAGTTCTGTGATGTTTTGAGGACTATGGCCGTAAGGCCTCCAGAGCCATCCTCCCACGGCTCGCCATGATTGAGCCGCCTTGTCCAGGGAAGGTCAGGCTCGGGGCCCCAACGACAGGGGAGGTTGTCGTGTCCCTGACAATGAAAAGACGCCGCGTGGTCATAGAGGTACCCGCCACGTGGACGGGCCGAATGAAGGCCCGGGCCGTGCGAACCGGCCACCTGATGGCGCCCGTGGCGGACCAGGCCAAGATGGCCGCCGCCCAGCGCCTCGAGGATGCCCGCTACTGGGTGGCGCCACGGATTCACTCCGCGGCGCACGGGTTCGAGGATCAGGTCGCTCCCAGGGTCAGCTCCATGCTGATCACGGCGGCCAGGAAGATCGACCCCACGCCCACGCGGTCGCGGCGATGGCCGACGCTCGTTCTGCTGACCGGCCTCGCGGTGGGGGCGATCGGTTACATGTTCTACCGCCGCAACGCCCAGCAGTGGACCGAGCATATGAAGGACTCCGCCTCCGATGCGTCACGTTGGGCCAGTGAGAAGGCCGACAGGACCGCCGAGTCTGCGGAGCGGATGGCGGGCCGTGTGTCCGACAAGGCAGATGAGGCATCTCGCAAGATGTCCTGATCCGGTGCTGCCGGAAGGGAAGCGCGTCCTCGGTTGATCCCGAGGGCGCGCTTCCCGTTTCCGGACCCCCGTTGACGAACCACCAAGCGCTTGCTACAAACCCGGCATGGCGCTGTCTCCCTTAGACGACTACCCCGTCCACCAGGCCGCGCAGGTCATGCGGCACGTCGCCACCTCCGACCGCAACTTCTACGACCGCTACTACTTCAACTGCCACCCCGGCACCGACGAGCTCATGCTGATCGTCGGCCTCGGCCAGTACCCCAACCTGGGCGTCACCGACGCCTTCGCCTGCGTACGCCACGGAGACCTGCACCGCGTCGTACGGGCCTCCCGCGAGCTGGGAACCGACCGGATGAACACCGAGATCGGCCCCTTCCGCGTCGAGGTGCTCGAAGGGCTCAAGCGGCTCAGGGTGGTCCTGGAGCCGAACGAGCACGGCCTGTCCTTCGACCTGCTCTGGGAGGGCACGATCCCGGCGACGCTGGAGCCGCGGCACTTCCTGCGGTGGCAGGAGCGGGTCATGTTCGACTCGGTACGCCTGGCACAGACGGGGCGCTGGTCCGGAAATATCAGGATCGGCGAGGAGGACATACCGGTCACGCCCGACCGCTGGCAGGGCACCAGAGACCGCTCCTGGGGCATCAGACCGGTCGGCGAGCCCGAGCCGCCCGGCATCCAGACCAAGAACGCGGGCACGTTCTACTGGCTCTACACACCCATGCAGTTCGACGACCACGCCATCCTCTGCATCATCCAGGAGGACGAGCGCGGCCGCCGGATGCTGGAGGAGGCCGTACGCGTCTGGCCCGACGGCCGCGAGGAGGAATACCTCGGCAGACCGGACTACCGCCCGGTCTACGCCCCCGGCACCCGCGACGTCGTGGAGGCCACGATCACCTTCTCGCCTCCCGGCGGCAAGCCGTTCGACGTGCGCTGCACCCCGATCCTGCCGGTGCACCTCATGGTCGGCACCGGGTACGGCCTGGAGCCGGACTGGAAGCACGGCATGTACCAGGGTGAGGGGCCGGTCGTGCAGGGCGTGACGTACCGGCTGCCCGACGACGCCGCCAGAATGTGGGGCATGGTGGACGCCGTCGGGCGCTTCGAGTACGACGGGCTCGTCGGCCACGGCCTCTACGAGTACTGGGCGCTCGGACCGCACCCGTCCTTCTCGGAATGACCTAGTCGGTCTTCTCGCAGATGATCTTTACCGCCTTGATACCGACCGACGGCGCGTCCAGCTTCTCGCCGGGCTTCGCCGGCTGAGCGGGCTGGGCGGGCATGGCCTGCACGCTGTCGGGCAGCTTGCCGTCCTCCGGGAGGGGCACGGTCTTGGTCACCTCCAGCATCTCGCCGTCCTCCGGGACGGGCACGGCCTTCGTCACCGCCAGCCCCTCGCCCTCCTGCGTGACGGTCCCGGCCCGGGCCCCGTCCAGCGGCGGCGCCTCGCCGTCGGGAAGGGCGTCGACCTTCACCGTGTCGCTGGGCTTGAACTCGCGCACCTTGCCGTCAGGACCGACGATCTTGCCGGCCGGGGCCGTCCGCGCGAATTCGGCCAACTCGACGGTCTTGCCGTCGGCCGTCTTGCAGGTCACCTTCGCGCCGGCGGTGCCCGGGGTCTCGTCGGCCATGGCGGAGCCGGTCAGGCCGGTGATGGCGAGTACCGCGACCGCGCCGAGCAGCGCGAGACGACGCTTGAACATGGGTTCTCCTCACTGAGATCGGTCGAACGCCTCCGAGACTGGCCCGGCGTACCTGAAGTGATCCTGAAGAGGCCCTAAATGATCTTCAGGTTGGCTTTAGGTGGCCTGAGGCACCCTGGTCGGTGTGCGAGTGCTACTGGTGGAGGACGAGGAGCGGCTGGCCGACCTGGTGAAGGGCGGCCTGGCGGGCGAGGGCTTCGCCGTGGACGTGGCCCACGACGGGCGTGACGGCCTGTGGATGGCCACCGAGAACACGTACGACGTGATCGTCCTGGACGTGATGCTGCCCAGGATGAACGGCTACGCCGTCTGCGCCAAGCTGCGCGAGGCGGGCGACTGGACGCCGATCATGATGCTCACGGCCAAGGACGGCATCTACGACGAGGCCGAGGCGCTCGACAACGGGGCCGACGACTACCTGGCCAAGCCGTTCTCGTACGTGGTGCTGCTGGCCAGGTTACGGGCGCTGGTGCGGCGGGGCGGGCGGGAGCGGCCCGTGTCGATCACCGTGGGCGACCTGGTGGTGGACCCGGCGGCGCTGAAGTGCCGCAGGGGCGAGGTGGAGATCGGGTTGACGCCCAAGGAGTTCGCGGTGCTGCACGCGCTGGCCCGCCGCCCCGGCGAGGTCGTGTCCAAGGGCGAACTGCTGGCCCAGGCCTGGGACTTCTCCTACGACGGCGACCCGAACATCGTCGAGGTCTACATCAGCGCCCTGCGCCGCAAGATCGACACGCCTTTCGGGCGGACGACGCTCATGACGGTCCGCGGCGCGGGCTACCGGTTGGAGGCGGCATGAGCCCACTGCGCAAAGCGTCGGCCGCGCTCTCGTCCGTACGGCTGCGGGCGACCGCCGCCGCGACCCTGGTGGTGGCCCTCGCCCTGGGCCTGGCCGCGCTGGCGCTGGTGGCGGTGCTGCGCGGCACGCTGGAGAACAACGCCGACGCCGAGGCCACCAGGAAGGCCGTGGCGGCGGCGCCGTACGCGCAGACGCTGGACTTCGCGCGCGCCACTCCGCTCTCACCCGGCGTCACGGCGCCCGCGGACACTCTCGACAAGAGCTCGATCGCCATCACCAAAGACGTGACCAAGCAGGGCGAGCCGCTCGCGATCGTCGGGAAGAGCGGCACGGTCCAGCTGCGCGACGGCACGACGGCCGCGATCGCCGACCCCGACGTCCTGCTGACCGACGACAAGAGCGCCTCGGCCACCGAGTGGGCGGCGCCGCAGAAGTACGCCGTCGCCGGCGTCGAGGTGGCCACCGTGGGCGGCCCCGCCATGCTCTGGTCGCGTGTCCCCCTGGAGGGCACCGAGAAGGCGCTGCAGACGCTCTACAGCGCGCTGCTGCCCGGCGTGCCCGCCGTGCTGCTCGTCGTGGCCGGGATGACGTGGATCTCGGTGGGCCGCGCGCTGGCCCCCGTGGCCGCCATCCGGGCCAAGGTCGCCGACATCACGGCCCGCGACCTGCACCAGCGCGTTCCCGTACCCGGCTCGAAGGACGAGATCGCCTCCCTGGCCACCACCGTGAACGGCACCCTCGACCGCCTGGAGACGGCCGTGGACACGCACAAGCGGTTCGTCGCGGACGCGGCGCACGAGCTGCGCAGCCCCATCGCCACCCTGCGCGCCCGCCTGGAGCTGGCCGAGCCCAGCGAGCTGACCAGGGAGGCGCTGGCCGACGTCGAACGCCTGCAGTCCCTGGCCGCCGACCTGCTCATCCTGGCCAAGCTGGACGCGGGTGAGCCGCTGCGCGCGGCCGAGCTGGACCTCGGCCAGGTGGCCGCCGAGGAGTCGGTACGCGCCAGGCGGCGGCCCGAGGTGCGCCTGGAGCTGGACATCGAGCCGGACGTGGTCATGAAGGGCTCCCGGGCCCACCTCGACCGCCTGATGACGAACCTGGCCGACAACGCCGTCCGGCACGCCGCCTCCACCGTGCGGGTGCTCGTACGCGCCGAGGAGGACCAGGCCGTGCTGGAGGTGCGGGACGACGGGCCCGGGATCCCGCCGGAGCAGCGGGAGGCGGTGTTCGCCCGGTTCACCAGGCTGGACGAGGCGCGTGCCAGGGACGCGGGCGGCGCCGGGCTGGGGCTGCCGATCGCGCGGGACATCGCGCACCTGCACGGCGGCACGCTCGTGTACGCAGATTCCGGATTTATCGCCAAATTTCCCCTGAACCACTGAAGATCTGCAAACGTGTGAGTGGTTGAAGGAGGCAACAATGCTCACACGCCGCGCATTGATCACCAGAGGCAGCGCCGCGGGCGCAGGAGTCGTGTTCCTGTGGCCGCGTCCGGCAGAGGCGGAAGCGGAGGCGGCCAAGCCCGTCCTCGCCACCACCAAGAGCATCCCGGTAGGGGGCGGGAAGATCGTCCAGGGCAAGTACGTGATCACCCAGCCGAGGAAGGGCGTCTACAAGTGCTTCAGCGCCAAGTGCACCCACCAGGGCTGCACGGTGGCGAGCGTCAGCCGCGGCACGATCAACTGCCCGTGCCACGGCAGCAAGTTCAGCGCCTCGACGGGCGCGGTGGTGAACGGCCCCGCCAAGAAGCCGCTCGCCGGCAAGAAGATCAAGGTCTCGAAGGGGAAGATCAGGCTGGCTTGATCGGCAACGCGTAGGTGGTGCTGCGCTTGGTGATCTCGAAGCCGGCGCGGGCGTACACGTTCACGGCCCCCGTGGGGTTGTCGGCGTCCACCCCGAGCCCGGCACTCTCGTAGCCCTGATCTCCGAACGCGGCAAGGGCGTGCCCGATCAGCGTGCTCGCCACGCCCTTGCCGCGCCACTCCCGCAGCGTGCCGATGATCTGGATCCACGCCTGGCGCTCGCCGCGCCGGGCGGCGGCCTCGAAGAAGTGCGTGATCAGCACCCCGACCGGGCGGCCGCCGGCCAGGGCCACGAACGACGACTCGGGGCGGAAGTTCCTGGAGCCGGTCATCATGGCGCGCCAGCTCTCGGACGTGTGCCGCACGCTGCCCCAATGGTCGAGGAACGACTCGTTGCGCACGAGGCGAGCGCCTTCGTCGAGCTCGGGCGACCAGGCGACGATGGAGACGCCGTCCGGCGGCCGCACCGCGGGCAGGTCGCCCGGCAGGCTCCGCTCCATGCGGGCGAACCACCGTACGGCCGTGAGTCCGGCCCCCTCCACCAGCGCGGCGAGGTCGGACCGGCCGTCGGGGACGTCGACGTGGAGCTCCAGAGGGACGCCGGGGTGAGCCCGTTCGCTCACCCCCGGCGCCGTCCGGATGCTCCAGTCCATGATGTGCCTGCCGAGCCCCTGCCCCCGGTAGGCGGGGTGCACGCCGCCCGAAAGGCGCATCATGTGCAGGTCGTCGGCGGTCTGCCTGACGGGGAGGTAGCCGAAGGCCACGATCCGGTCGCCGTCCCTGGCCGCGAGCGTGCCCGTGTCCAGATCGATGAGGTGGCTGGAGACCTGCTCCGCCACGTCGTCGACGTCGTGGACCTCGCCGGTCCTGTCCTCGGCCTCCATGGCGGCCCAGAGCTCGGCCAGAGCCTGGACGTCCGCCCCGGTCAGCGGTCCCCATTCCATGACCGGCAGCCTAGGCGAGCCTGGTGGCGCACCCCAACCGGGTTCCGATGTCGGCCAGGCCCTCGGCGAACGACCGGCGCGTACGTTCGCGGAACCCGATGAACAGCCGGTTGGCCAGGGCGACGGCCCAGTGGTGGCCGGCCACGTCGTAGACGCGGTGGACCAGGCGCGTGCCCCCGTGGTCGGGGGTGACCGACCACTCGCCGCGGTACCACCAGCCGCCCTGATAGGCCAGGACGTGCTCGCCCAGCTCCGTCCTCGGTATGGCCCGTACGATCTCCGGCCACACCCGCTCGACCGGAGCCTCGATCACTCCGGTGACCTCGACGATGAGCCGCCTGCTCACGGCGCGCTCACCCGCGTGTTCTGGAAGGAGGCGAAGCGCCAGCCCTCGGCCGTGCGGAGCGCGGACAGCGTGATGACGGACCGGCGGCTCGGGTCGGCCGCGCCGTTCACGGACGAGCCACCGCCCACGATCACCAGCGCGACGTCGTCGGTGAGCGGCTTGATCAGCGGCTCGCCGCCGTCCCCTTCGAGCTTGATGTCGAGCTTGAACAGCTCGCGGTGGGCCTCCTCGATGGCCTGCCGGCCCTCCAGGTGCTGACCGAAGAACGTGATGTAGTCGGCGTCCTCGGTGAAGAGACCGGCGTAACCCTCGGCGTCCCCGGAGTTCCAGGTCTCCGCGATCCGCGCGAGCAGCCGAACGATCTCTGTGGACATGGCACTGCTCCCTGTGTCGCGGCGCCTATCCTGTGAATGCGAGTTCGGGCAGGGCAGGCGCCTTGTTCGGATTTCCGGCCGCCGGGGTGTTGGCGCACCTCGGCGGCCTTTCTCACATCTCGACTGTGGTCTCCCAGTCGAGTTCTCCCTTGTCGAGCCGGTCGAGCAGCCCTCTGATCCAGCCCAGCTCGGCGGTGTAGAGCGCCTGCTCGCACTCCACCTCCAGCATGAGGATCGCGGGCAGGCCGCTGTCGGCCATGGCTCGCAGGTGGGCCTCCATCCCGGCGAGGACGCCCTCGATCGTGGCCGCGCGCCCGCGCAGCGCCCGCTGGGCCTCGGCGAGCGGCAGGCAACCGATGAGCGAGACGGCCGCGACGAAGGCGCGCCGGTCGGGATCGGGTTTCTCCAGGAGCTGCCGTAGCCGGGTGACCAGCTCCTTGCGGCCCTCGTCGGTGATCTCGTAGACCGTGCGCTCGGGCCTGCGGCCCTCGCGGTCGGTCTTCGAGGGGACGATCAGGTCGTCCTTGGCCAGCCGCTCCACCGCGTGGTAGAGGCTGCGCGGCAGGCCGGTGATGTAGTCCTTGTGCGTGTCGATGATGAACCGGTGCAGCTCGTACGGGTGGCTCGGGCGCACGGTGAGCAGGGCCAGCACGGTCAGGCCGACCAAGCTGTGGCGTTGCGCCATGATGCCTCCCTCCATATTGCACTTTGCAATATAACTCAGACATCCAGCTGCAGGAAGGTCCGCTCGATCGCCTGCCTGGCCACGTCCTCCGGATAGGGGAAGAGCTTGATCAGGTCACGCAGCCCCTCCACGTGGGCCCGCCTGGCCAGCTCGGCCACGAGGGCCAGCTCGGCCTGCTGCGCCTGCGCGAACGCCCGGTCCACGACCGCGCCGTGCCCCGGCACGATCACCTGGTCGGGCAGCTCGGCCAGCATCGCCGCCGTGGTGAGCGGCCAGTCGAGCGGGTACGAGTCGCTGAACGCCGGCGGCGCCCCCTCCTCCACCAGGTCGCCCGCGAACACCACGCCCGCGTCCGGCACGTGCACGACCACGTCGTTACTGCTGTGTCCGAGCCCGAAATGCTGCAGATGCACGATCCGCCCGCCGATGTCGAGGCTGGCCGCGCTCGTGAACGTGTGGTCCGGCGGCACGATCGTGATCTCCTCGAACTCCTCACGCTGCTCGGGCCGCCCCTTGATCATTACGGCGCGCTGCTCCTCGCCGTACTGCTCGATCTCCTCGGCGCACCTGACGTGGCCCCAGATCTCGGCGGGGCGGAAGATCGCGTTGCCGAAGTAGTGGTCGAAGTGGGAATGGCTGTTGACGACCGTCCACGGGCTGGCGGTGATCCCCCTGACCGCCTCGACCAGGTCACTGGCCTCCCGGTGTGAGGCGCGCGTGTCGAGGACCAGGCAGTGCCCGTCGCCTACGACCAGACCCACGTTCATGTCGTACGACTTGTGGCGCCGGACGTAGACCCGGTCGCCGACCTCCTGCCATTGCTCGTTCATGCCAACGAACCCTACTTTCAAGCCGCGTCATTTGAGGTATTCGAGCACCGCAAGCACCCTTCTGTGCCCGTCCGCAGCGGGCGGGAGGTCGAGCTTGGCGAAGATGTTCGCGATGTGCTTGGCCACGGCCGCCTCGGTGACGAACAGCTCCTTGGCGATCGACGCGTTCGTCCGCCCCTCGGCGATCAGGCCGAGCACCTCCTGCTCGCGCGGGGTGAGCCGGGCCAGCGGGTCGCGGCGCCGCCTGAGCAGTTGGCGGACCACCTCCGGGTCCACGACCGTGCCCCCGGCGGCCACCCGGTCGAGCGCGTCGACGAACTCGCGCACGTCGCCGATGCGGTCCTTCAGCAGGTAGCCGATCCCGGCGCCGGCGCCCGGTTCCAGGAGCTCGGCGGCGTAGGTCTGCTCGACGTACTGGCTGAGCACCAGGACGGCCAGGTCCGGATGCCGCTCGCGCAGCTCCAGCGCCGCCCGCAGCCCCTCGTCGGCGAAGCCGGGCGGCATGCGCACGTCGGTCACCACGGCGTCGGGGCGGTGCTCGGCGACGGCGGCGAGCAGGGCGGGCGCGTCGCCGACCGCGGCGGCCACGGTGTGGCCGAAGCGTTCGAGCAGCCCGACCAGGCCCTCCCGCAGCAGGACGGCGTCCTCGGCGATCACTACGCGCACGGTATCTCCGCTCTCATCAGGGTCGGACCGCCGATCGGGCTCGACAGGGACAGCCTCCCGTCCACCACGGCCAGCCGGTCGGCCAGCCCGGTCAGCCCCGTGCCCCTGGCCGGGTCGGCCCCGCCCACGCCGTCGTCGCGCACCTCCACGACCAGCGTGCCGCCCTCGACCCGCCCGGTGACGGCGCCCCTGGTGGCCCGGCTGTGCTTGGCCAGGTTCGCGAGGGCCTCGCTGACCACGTAGTACGCGGTCACCTCAACGGGCGCGGGCAACCGGCCGGCCAGCTCCACGTCCACGTCCACGGGCACGGGCGAGCGCCCGGCCACGTCGCGTACCGCCGCGCCCAGCCCGCGGTCGGTGAGCACCTGCGAGTGCACGCCCCTGATCAGCTCGCGCAGCTCGGCGAGCGCCCGCTTGGCCTCCTCGTGTGCCTGCCCGACCATCCGCCCCGCGGGCGAGTCGTCCGGCAGGTCCAGCCGGGCCATGCCGAGCGCCATCGACAGGGAGACCAGCCGCTGCTGCGCGCCGTCGTGCAGGTCCCGCTCGATCCTGCGGCGCTCCGTCTCGAACGCGTCCACCAGCCGAGCCCGTGACCGCAGCACCTCGTTCAGCTCGGAGCCCTGCGGAGCGAGCACCGCGCGTACCATCGCCCCACGGGCGCCGCCCCAGGCGGTGATCGTGTACGCGGCGACGGGCAGCAGCAGCACGCCCGCCACGGAGCCCACGGCGGCGACACCGGGCTCCGCCTCGGGCTGCACGACCGGCGAGAGCATCAGGACCACCGGCCCGCCCACCGTGAACCCCAGCATGATCAGATCGATCCACCACAGCGCGAGCACCGTGATGACGGCCAGCCCGGCCTCCCGCCCGCGCCCGCCGGGCACCTCGGGCAGCGGCACGCCGTCCACCAGCCGCAGCCTGCGCCGCTCGAACCAGGCGACGAGCGGCAGGCACAGCGCCAGCACGACCGGGGCCGCGACCACGCCGAGCGGGATCGTGGCGAACACCGCGGCCCCGACGGCCACGCCGGGGACGGCGCTGGCCAGCAGGTACGCCGCGCACCGCCAGGGCCACGCGGAGCCCAGGAAGGGCAGCGGCCGCTGCGTGAGCGCCTCCAGCGCGGTCCGGTTGAGCACTTTCTGACGGTATCCGCAGGTTGGCGGGCCAGGCAGTAGTGCTGGGTCTACTGTCCGAGGAAGCGGGTGAGCACCGGGGCCAGCGCCTTCGGGTCCACCATGTGCGTCTGGCCCTCGATGGTCTCGCGCACGGCCCCCGGGACGAGCTCCGCGATCGCGTCGGCGGCGCGGGCGAAGAAGTCGCCGCCCCCGCCCACGAACAAGTCGGCGCCGGCCCCGCCCGTGGCCACCAGCGTGGGGCAGGCGATGCCGGGCAGGCGGTCGGCGGGCGGGCGGCCGTCGCCCAGGCAGGCGGCGTCGTACGCGAGCGTGGGCGCGATGGCTTCCAGGCCCGGCCACATCGGCGACTCGCGGGCCTGCTCCACCATCTCCTGGGTGGCGCCCGCCGTCACCATGAACAGCGCGAACGCCTCGCCGCGACGACCCGCGGCCAGCAGCGCGCGGAGCCGGTCGGCGTACTCCCGCGAGCGCCGCGGCCCGTCCGGCGCCACGTCGTAGGGCACCTCGTACACGGCCAGTCTCGCGATCGGCAGCCCCGTGGCGGCGGCTTCGAGCGCGAGCGCGCCGCCCGACGAGATCCCGAACAGGTGCGCCGCCCCGCCCGCCTCGGCGATGAGCGCGGCGATGTCCTCGATCTCGCGGTCGACCTCGTACGGGAGGGTGTCCTCGCTCTCGCCCCGGCCGCGCCGGTCGTAGTTGTAGACGGTGAACCGCTCCGCCAGCTCGTGCGCCAGCTGCGCGTTGGCCGAGCGGTCGGCCGCGGCGCCGCCGACCAGGACGATCGCGGGGCCGACGCCCAGCCGGTCGAACGCGATGGACGTGCCGTCTTTCGCCGTGACGCGGTACATGTGACTCCTCCGGAGGCCCTTGTGACCACCCGATCTCGATGGGTGACTATCGGCGGCGGCGTTATGGGACTACCGTCGTGCGTATGGCGATCCCCATTCCATCACGGCGGAATTCCGCGGACAACGACAAGGCCCCTGACACCCCCGCCGCACCGTCCTGGCCTATGTCGGCTCCCCGCCTTTCCGCCGAACCCAGGGCACAATCCGGGGAAACAGCATCAATCATCGTAAATTTAGACAAGGCGACACTTGATGCGGTTCATCAAAAAGCGCGCTCCGATGGCCGTATGATTTCCGATGTGATTCGCGCCGCGGTGGAGCGCGAAGTGGGCAACATGACGCACGCGACCATCTTGATCCAACGCTGGAACCTGCAGTGCGACGACCTCGACAGAGCGGCCGACGCCCTCAAGGTGGACCGGATTTCGGACGACATGATGCTCAGGCTCGGCCTGCATCGGAATCAAGAGGATTGACCATGCTTCCTGGGCGCGTTCTCGATGTGGGAGCGCTCGTCGACATCGCGGTCGCCAAAACGAATCATTCGCGCAGCATCGCGGCGCTGTGTCTTTATCGGGGCGGCGGGCTGTGCATTCCCACGACCGCACTCACCCTCGTCTATTCGATCGTCCCGCTCGCCACGAAAGTCGAACTCTTCGATCTGATCAGCAGCTCCGCCGTCCAGGTCGACGACCTCACCGCGGGAAAGGTGCCCGACATCGCCGAGATCCTCGACGGATCGAGCGACATCACCGCGGGCCACGTGATCTTATGCGCGCGGGCCACCCAGTGGCCGATCCTCACCGACCGTCCCGGCATCCTGCGAAATCTGGACCCGGCGATCCTCGTCGATCCCCTGCCTGAGCAGAACTGACCTATCAGGCCAGGCTGATGCCCGGTTCACCCACTATTGTGGGGGCCCGGACACACGAGGAAGCGGATCCACCTTGGCACATCGCGCCCTGGTCATCGCCCTGCTGCCCGCGATCGCGCTGCGGGCGCTCGCCGTGCTCGGATACCCTCCGTCGATCCTCTTCTACGGCGACTCGTTCGCCTTCCTGCGCGAGGAGCTGACCCCCGGCACCACCAGGCCCTCCGGATACTCGCTGCTGCTGGCGCTGCTGCGCCCCGCGCACAGCCTCACGCTGGTGACGGTCCTGCAGCACCTGCTGATGCTGGCGCTGGCCGTGGCGGTGTACGCGCTGCTGAGGCGGCGCGGCCTGCCGGGCTGGGGCGCCGCCCTGCTGGTCACCCCGCTGCTGTACGACGAGTTCCTGGTGCTGCTCGAACACATGATCATGGCGGACGCGGTCTTCGTCGTGCTGGTCACGGTCGCGATCCTGCTCGTGGTCTGGCGCGTCACCCCCACCACGGCGGCCGTCGGCGGCCTGCTGCTCGGCCTGGCCGGGATCACCAGGACGGTCGGCCTGCCGCTGCTGATCCTCACGGCCGCCTACCTGCTGATCCGGCGGTACGGCTGGCGCCCGCTCGTGGCGCTGGTGGTGGCGGGCGCGATCCCGCTGGGCGCGTACGCCACCTGGGCGAAGGTGGAGAAGGGGAAGTTCGCGCTGACCGAGGCGGACGGGAACTTCCTGTGGTCCAGGACCATGAGCTTCGCCGACTGCTCGGTGATCAAGCCTCCGGAGCGGCTGGCCGTGCTCTGCCCGAACATGCCGGTGGAGCAGCGCCCGTACCCGCCGTACTGGCTGTGGGAGAGCTTCTCCCCCCTGCTCAAGGTGCCGGGGACGGCCAATCGCAACCAGCTCGCCGGGGAGTTCGCCAGGGCGGCCATCCTCGCCCAGCCCGGCGAGTACGCCGCGGCGGTCGCGACCGACCTCACGCAGCTGCTGCGCTGGGAGCGCACGGCCGTGGACGAGAAGACGCCGTACAAGTTCCCCTCCGCGGAGCGGCCGCTGAGCGAGTCGGTACGCGGCATCGCCGAGTCGTACGAGGCCGGGCCGGCCGCCACCCGGGTCGTGGAGCCGTTCGCGGGGTGGCTGCGGGCGTACCAGCGGTTCGGGTACGTGCCGTTCCCCCTGCTCATGCTGGCCCTGGTCGGCGCGCTGGCCACGGCGCTCGTGCGGCGGCGGTGGGACGCGCTGCTGCCCGGGGTCACGGCGCTCGCGCTGGTCTGCTCGCCGCCGTTCCTGGCGGCCTTCGACGTGCGGTACGTGATCCCGGCGATCCCGCTGGTCTGCCTGGCCCTGGGACTGGCCCTCGGCGCCCGGTCGCCGTCCCCGCAGGAACGCGCGGGGACCCCCAGCCCTGAGCTTTCCCGGACCGCCACCTGAGTGCTAGGGTCACGTGTAAGGAAATTATTACACGTGACGGGAAGCCATGACAGTGCCGGGGCCGACAGGTGACGACCTGGTCGAGATCTTCGCGGCGCTGGCCAACCCGCTGCGGCTGCGCATCATGGCGGTGCTGGCGGACGGGCGCGACTACGTCAGCCACCTGGCCCGCGAGATCGGGGTGAGCCGCCCACTCCTCCACATGCACCTGCAACGGCTCGAGGCGGCCGGGCTGATCGTCGGCACCCTGGAGCTGTCCGACGACGGCAAGGCCATGAAGTACTACGAAGTCGCGGATTTCAGCCTGCACCTGACCGCGTCGGCGCTGGCCGAGGCGGCCAAGACCCTCACCAGGCCGGACCCGGGGAAGGGTCCAGGACCCAAGGAGCACTCCTGATGATCGATTCTTGGCCCGCGGCGATCTTCTCGTTAGGGGTGCTGCTCGTGGTCGGCTTCCTGATCGCCCTTTTCGCCGTGGGGATGTTCGAGATGCGCAAGGCCAAGCTCGACGCCCATCAGGCGGACGACCTGCGGCAGCTCGTGCGCCGGTTCGAGCAGCTCGCCGAGAACACCATGGACGCCCAGCAGCGGATGGCCGCCGACCTGGCCGAGCTGCGCGCCCGCGCCACCTCGATCGAGCAGATCCTAAGAACCGTCGAATAGGGCGACGTAGCGGCGTTGCCAGGGGGTCTCGACGGCGTGCGAGTCGTAGTGCTCGCGTACGTAGGCGACGGCCCGGTCGCCGGGCACCCCGTCGAGCACGGCCAGGCACGCCAGGGCCGTGCCGGTGCGGCCCCGGCCGCCGCCGCACGCGACCTCGACCCGCTCGGACTCGGCGCGGGCCCACGCCTCGCGGAACGCGCCGGCCGCCGCGCCCCGGTCGGACGGCAGCCAGAAGTCGGGCCAGCGCACCCACCGGTGCTCCCAGTCGACGGCCGGGGGCCGGCGGCCCAGCAGGTAAAGAGCGAACGTGGGGAGCGGCCCCTCGGGGAGGGGGCGGCGCAGCCCTCGGCCGCGGACGAGCCGGCCCGAGGGCAGCCGCAGCACTCCCGCCGCCGTGGGCTCCCAGGTAGCTGTCATGGTGCGAGCGTAGCCGCGGGGCTGCCAGGACACGCGATCTTCAGCTTTCGGCGGACTTCAGCGGGCTTCAGAGGCCGAAAGCCCCGCCCTCCACGAGGATGACCACGCCGAGCCCGATCAGGACGAGGGGCAGCAGGATGTGCCCCCATCGGCTGAGCGCCCCGGCGATCAGCGGGCGGGTGGCGAAGAACCTGCCGGCCAGGCACCAGACGGCGACCAGGATCAGGAAGACGACCACGTACACGGTCATGCCCGAGGTGCCGGACGTGGCGAAGACGGGGACGTAGACCCCGATGTTGTCGCCGCCGTTGGCGAAGGTGACCGCGGCGACCTCCAGCGCCTTCGGCCCGCCGCTCCGCGCGGGTGGGTCGTCGTCGCCTCCGTCGGCGCGGTCGCGCCACACCTGCCAGGCCGCCTTGAGGCCCAGGGCGAGGGGGAGCAGGCCGAGGTACGGGACGGCGGGCTCGGGCAGGAACGTGGCCCCGAAGGCGGCCGCGACGGCGACCACGAGGATCCCGGCGAAGCCGATGTACTGCCCGAGGACGATCCGCAGGTGCCCGGCCCCCTGGGCGAAGAAGAGCGCCAGGATGACGATGTCGTCGATGTTGGTCACGGCGAACAGACCGGCGGCTTGCCCGATGATGCCCGCATTCACGCCTGGAACCGTACCGGACCCTCACGATGTTGGAACGATCCCTGCCACCCCCGGGTTGACAGCCATCCTGACACCTGGGCCCCCAGCTTTCTGACGCAGATTACGGCGTATGTGGTCACATCCGGTGAACTCTCGCTCATCCTTTGTTATGGTCACTCACTGTCCAGAAACGGACACCCTTTACCCGAGGAGGATCATGAGGACCCCGAGGACCGTCGCCATCACTGCGGCTGTGGCGGCGACAGTCGCTCCCCTGCTGGCCATCGCGACCCCGGCGAGCGCCCAGCAGTCCACCGAGACCACCAAGAGCGTCCAGAGCTTGCCGCTGCTGGACTGGCTCTCCCTCGATAGCCTCAACCCGACCGAGCAGCTCAAGAAGGTCAAGGAGCTGCTCGGCACCGGTTACGTGCCCGAGGCGTTGAGCGTGACCAACGCCGCCAACCCGCAGTACACGTCCGTCTGGATCAAGGACACCACCCGCAAGGTGAGCGTCCTGCAGGGCCTGTCGGCGACCGACCTGCCGACGCGCATCGCCGAGCAGGCGAAGAGCGGCTTCGTGCCGTCCATGATCACCGGCACGGGGACGGGCCCCAGCGCCATCTTCGCGGCGGTCTTCGAGAAGACGACCGAGAAGGTCCAGTCCAAGCTCGGCATGACCAAGGACGTCTTCGCGTCCACCAACGCCAAGCTCGGCGCGGCCGGCTTCAGCGTCGCCTCGCTGGACGTCTACGGCACGGTCGAGAAGCCCCTCTACGCGGCCGTCTGGGTCGCCGGGGCCGCGACCGGCGCCGTGCAGGTGACCACCGGCCAGACGGTCACGCAGCGCGGCCAGGAGCTCCTTGCCAAGACCAAGGCCGGGCTGCGTCCCGTCCTGATGGCCGTCGAGCCCGGCAAGCTCTACACCACCGTGTGGAGCAAGGGCAGCGCGACCGGCCTGAAGGAGTACCTGAACCTGTCCAAGCTGACCTACACGCTCAAGGCCACCGAGCTGAAGGCGCTGGGCTACCGTCCCGAGGTCCTGGACACCGAGGGCAGCACCATCGCGGCGATCTGGAGCAAGGGCTAAGACCCGGATCGTGGTGCCGTGCACCGGCGATCAGCGAACACACTCGTCTGATCGCCGGAACGCGCGACACCGGGCTCAGCGATCGAACCAGCGGCCCGCCGCCGGGGTCAGCAGAAGGACGTACGCAGGGCTGAAGATGACGGGCCCCGACCCGACGAACGCGGGCATAATGGCGGACAATGCCGGAAATTCGGGAAATATCTGAGTATGCGGCGGCGATCGCGCCCGTCATCGACGCGGCCCAGGTCAACGTGCACGCCTCCGCCCGCAGAGCGATCACCGCACTGGCCGAGACCACCGGCGTGAGCACAGGGCTGCTGTACGACCTCAGATTCGTGCTGCCGCTGCGCCCGCTGACCCGAGCCGGCCTGAGCGCCGTCTACCGCTACCGCGACGCGGCCGAGCGAGAGGCCGGGATCCGGGAGCACCTGAGCGAGGGCACCCTGGCCGAGGACGGCGACGGGATGCTGAGGGCGACGGCCTCGGGGCTGGCGTTCATCCGGAAGCTGTACGAGGCGCACGGCGCCGCCGCCGGGCGGAGCTGGGCGGGGCAGGACCTGCCACGGCTGGCCCACCTGGCCGGCAGGGTGCTCGACGGAGCCGAGCGGCTGCCGGGCGGCGCGCTCGAACTCGTCGCACCTCCCTACGAGCCCGAGGGGAGCGGGCCGGGCCTGCTCCTGTTCAACCGGCTCGCCGTCCTCCGCTACCACCGCGCCGACGCCCACGCCCGGGCCTGGCAGGCGGAGGGCCTGTCCGCGGCCGAGATCGTCGGCCTGCGGGACGGGCCCGTCCGCGCGCGGATCGAGGCGGAGACCAACCTGCGGGCCGCGCGGCCGTACCAGGTGCTGGCCGAGGACGAGCGGCGGGCGCTGTACGACGGCCTGCTGAAACTGATCTAAAGCGCCGCCAGCAGGCGGCCCACCTGGGTGCGGTCGTTCACGCCGAGCTTCTCGTAGGCCGCCTGCAGGTGATTGGCGGCCGTACGCGTGGACAGCGTGAGCCGGTCGGCGATCTGCCGGTTCGTCAGCCCGGCGGCCGCGAGCTGGAGGATCTCCCGCTGGCGCGGCGTCAGCTCGGGCGTGGCCAGCTCCACCAGCGCCGGGGTCGACACGCCCGGGCAGCGCCTGGCCAGCGCCCACGCCCTGGTCTGCGCGCCCTTGGCCAGGGTGCCGCGGCCCGCGTCCCGGTGCGCCGCCGCCTCCTGGGCCGTGGCCTCGGCCGCGTACAGGAGCATCCCGAGCCGTTCGAACTCCCCGGCCACCGCCCGGAGCTCGACCGGGTCGCCTATCGCGCGGGCGTGCCTGGCCAGGAGCGCGGCCAGGGGGCCGTCCACCCGACCGGCCAGCCTGGCGGACTGGTCCGGGGCTCCGAGCCGTACCAGGTCGTGCAGCGCGAACATCAGGCCGCCGTGCAGCTCGTGCCGCTCGGCGTGGTCGGCCGCCGCGAGGCACAGCCGTACCGCCTCGTCGAGCTCGCCGCCGGAAGCCGCCACCCACACCTCGGCCTGCAGCACGTGCTGCCGGGTGAAAGCCCACCTGGACGCCGTCGCGCCGGCCTCCGCCAGCACCTCCCGAGCCTGATCCGTACGGCCCAGCAGCGCCAGCGCGTGCGCCTGCTCGGCCAGCACCCGCCCCAGATAGGGCTCCCGCCCGGGCATCCTGGCCAGGTCGTCCCGGCACCAGCGCAGCGCCCCCGCGACGTCCCCGCGCAACCGGCCGACCATCGCCCGATATGCCGCGAACCCCGACACCGACAGCTCGGCGGCCGGCAGCTCCATCCCCTGCTCCGCCGACCGGTCCGCCGCCTCCAGCAGGCCCGCGAACGTCTGGGCGGCGCAGAGCGCGTCCAGGAAGCTCGGCAGCGCGTGCGGCGCCTCGTCCCGCCAGCCGTCCACGCTCTCCAGCGTTCGCGCGGCGATGGCGAGGCTCTCCCCGGTACGCCCCGAGTACGCCGCGGCCCACGCCTCCATGGCCGCCGCGTGCGCGTCGGCGCGCCGCGACATCGGCCCGTACGAACGGGACCGCGCCAGCGAGCGCGCCGCCCCGGTCAGCCGCCCGGCGAAGCAGTCCGTCACGGCGCGGTAGATGTGCGCCTCCTGCAGCCAGACGGGCTCGGTCAGCGTCACGGCGGCCAGGTCGAGCACCTCGCACGCCTCGGCGTCCGCGCCCGCCCACGCCAGGTTGATCCCCAGGCTGAAGGCGTGCTGGGCGCGGTCGGCCTCGGTGACCGCGTCGCGCGCCGCCCGCCGCAGCGCCGCCAGCGCCGCGTCCGCGTCGCCCAGCACCATGAGCACCTCGCCGAGCACCGCGACCGCGGCCACGCCCCCACCCGCGTCGATCGCGGCCTTGGCCAGGCGTTCGGCCAGGTGGGGATCCTGCCTGCCCCAGGCCAGCCGGGCGGCCGACACCAGCATCTCGGGGGCCGTGACCGAGCCGGAGTCCAGCCGCCACACGGCCGCGCGCAGCTCGTCCTCGCGCCGCCGCAGCCCGCTGGCCTCCAGCGCGTCGGCCAGCATCCGCAGCCGCCGCCGCGTCCGCAGCGTGCCGCAGCCGCCGCGGACGACCTCGCCGTAGAGAGGGTGGCCGAGCCGCAGCTGCTCCCGCCTGCCCTCGTTGACGGCCACGACCAGGCCGCGGTCCTCGACCCGCTCGACCGCCCGGGCCGAGGTCAGCGAGACCAGCAGCTCCGTGCCCAGCGGCTCCCCGAACGCCACCAGCTCCAGCACCTCGCGCTCGTCCTCGTCGAGGTGGCCGATCCGGTCGCCCACCAGCTCGCGCAGCCTGGTCGTCATGGACAGCTCACCCCGCCAGCGCCACTGCCCGTCCCGCTCGGTCAGGCAGCCCGCGTTGCGCCCTGCCTGCACGACCTCGCGCAGGTAGAGCACGTTCCCCTCGCTGACCCGCGCGAGGTGCCGTACGGTCTCCGCGGCCACCTCGCCGCCGAGCGCGCCCGCGAGCACCTGCCCGACCTCGGCCCTCGTCAGCGGCGGCAGCTCGATCCTGTCGAGCAGCTCGTCCTTCCACAACGCGGCCACCGGCGCCGGCTGCGGCTCCCCGGACCGCACCGTCACCAGGACGCGCGCCGCGCCGCTGTCCGCCAGGTAGTGCACCAGCGCCGCCGAGGCCGGGTCCAGCCGGTGCGCGTCGTCCACGCTGACCAGCAGCTCGCCCCGCGGCGCACGCTCGCGCAGGTGGCGGGCGGCCCAGCTCAGCAGGTTCTCGCCGCCCGCCGGCGGGCCCGTCAGCACGTGCGCGAACGCCCCGAACGGGATCATCGACGCGGTCTCCGTGCCGAGCGCGCGCACCACCGCGTACCCCGGTAATCCGGCCAGCGCCTCCGCCGCCAGTCTGCTCTTCCCGACCCCGGCCTCACCGGCGATCATCACGCCCGCTCCCGACCGTAGCGCCGCCCGCACAGTCGTGAGCGGCCCCCCTCGCCCGACGAACGGCCAACCGCTCCCCTGCTCGCTCATCGCGCCTCCTCTCGACACCCATCGTCGTCACGGAGATTCGCGCGAGGTTCAAGTCGGGTTGCTGCTCAATCCGGCGGCGGAACGCAGGAGGTCGAGGAGGGCTTCCGTGCCGCTGAACGGCACCGGCTCGCCCCCCACCTCTTCGAGCAGCCCGCGGAGCTGGCCGCCGGATTGCTCGGGCTCGACCAGCCGGACGATGACCGTTCTCATCTGGAAACCATCTCGCCGGGCGGTTCAGGTCTGGTTCAGGTGGGGTACGGGGCGGGCTCGACCTCCAGCTCGCGCATGCGTTCGGCGTAGAGGTGGTAGCGCCTGCGGGCGTCGCCGCGGCGGCCGGCCAGGTCGAGCACCCGTACCAGGCCCAGGTGGGCGCGCTCGTCGTAGCGGTCGCGCTCCAGCAGCCGCAGCCAGTAGCGGGCGGACTCGTCGTAGCGCCGCTCGCCCGCCCGCGCCGCCGCGAGCCTGGCCGCCGCCTGCGTGTAGGCCAGCCGGGCCTGCTCGCGCAGCCCCACGGCCCAGTCCGCGTAGGGGTCCTCCTCGCAGAACTCCCCGCCGTACGCGCTCTCGGCCGCCGTCCACCGCTCCAGCGCCTCGGCCGTACGTCCTGCCTGATCCAGCCGTACGGCCTGAGCCACCAGGTCCAGAAATTTCTCGACATCGACGTCCACATTGGACAGGTCAAGCCGTAACGCGCCCTCGTCCGAGACCACGATCTCGTCCGCCGGGCTTTCGTGCGCCGGATCCAGCACGGCGCGCAGCGTGGACACCATGACGTTCAGCCGGCGCAGCCCGACCGCCTCACCCTCCTGGTCCGGCCAGAGGATCTCGACCAGCCGCTCCCGGCCGATCCCGCTCCCCCTCCGGCTGACAAGGATCTTCAGCAGGTCGCGTGCCTTGCGCGACTGCCAGGCCGTACGCGGGACCGGCACGCCGCCCCGCAGCACCCGGAACGTTCCCATGGTCTCGACGATCACCTTCACGCCCGGCGCGGGAGCGGCGCGGGCGATCAGCGCGTCGATCCGGTCGTCGAGCGCCCGGCAGCCGATGGCGTGCATGCGCTCGCGCACCCCCGCCGCCAGCTCGCCGCCGGTCGCCGGGTCGGCCAGGGCCGCCCTGACCAGCTCGGCCCTGGCCTGTCCCACCGGGTCGCCGAGCATGGTCCACGTGCGCACGGCCTCGTCGGCCGGCCGCGTGTCGCCGTCCAGCTCGGCCCGCAGCTCGGCGATGGCGGCCTGCGAGGCGTGATCCCTGCGGCTCACCGCGACGGGTTCGGTCTCGTCGAGCAGCGCCCTGGCGTCGTCGTGGCGCCCGCCCGCCAGCGCCACGCGGGCGGCCACGACCCTGGCGGTCACCCCCGCGATGCCTTCGGCGTGTTCGAGCGCCTGCTCGGCGACGCGTGCGGCCTCGGCCGGATCGTCGTCGGCCAGCAGCTCGGCGAGGCCGTTGAGCGCGTTGGACAGCGACTGCACCTCGCCCGACGGCGCCGAGTCGGCGATGATCCGCCGGTAGATCGCCGCCGCCGTCCTGCGCTCGCCGCGCAGGACGTTGATCTCGGCGAGCCGGTTCAGGCCGGTGCCGACCAGGCGGGAGCCCATCGCCTCCCACCTGGCCACCGCGTCGGCGGCCTCGGTGGCCGCCTCCTCCAGGCGGCCGAGCCCGATCAGGGCCTTGGCGCGGTTGGAGACGTTCAGGGCGGCATAGGGGGCGAACGACACCAGGTCGGACAGCCGGCCCCCGATCTCCGTCTCGGCCAGCGCCTCGGCGTAGGCGCCCTCGTCCACGTGGCGGGAGGCCCGGTTGGCGTGAATGCGGATGAGCTGGACGATGTCGCCCGCGCGTTCGGCGTACTCCAGGGCGCGCAGGTAGTGGGCGTCGTTGGCCCGGCGGTCGCCGTCGAGCGCGGCGAGCATGGCCAGGACCGTGTTGGCCATGGCCAGCGCGCTCGGGTCGCCCAGGCTGCCGGCCTGTTCGAGCGCCTTGTCGGCGAGCTCGGCGCAGCCTGCCCGGTCGCCCTTCAGCCAGAGCACCGACGCCATGGACGCGGCGCACATGGCGGCGTCGGCGGGCGGAAGGCCGTACTCGTATCCCCTGGCGTACCCGGCCAGGGCCGCGTCGAGGTCGCCGCGCAGGTGGTCGATGAGGCCGAGCCGCCTGGCCACGAACGCGTCGAACGCCGGCCCCTCGGCGGCCCGGGCGAGCAGGTCGCGGGCGCGGGTCCACTGGCCGCGGTTCTGCTCGGCGACGCCGGCCAGTTTGATCATGGTGGGCGCGTTCCTGGCGGCCTCGGGCAGCAGCTCCAGCGCCGCGACCACGTCCCCGCGCTCGGCCAGGCGCAGGCCGTACGAGTCGAGGAGCGCGGCCGCCAGGCTCGGATGCTCGGTCGCGACGGCGGCCCGCAGGGCCAGCTCGGGCTGGTCGTGCTCGACGTACCAGCGGGACGAAACCGCCGCCACGTCGTGCGCCTCGTGCCGGTCGAGCGGCGCGTGCTTGGCCAGCACGTGGCGGCTGGTCAAGGTCAGGCGGTGGCCGTCCTGACCGGCCTCGAGGAACAGGCCGCGGCTGGTGAGCGAGTCGAGCGTGTCGGGCGGCGCGCCGAGCGTGGCGGCCAGCCCGGAGGTCAGCACGGGCAGGACGGTGGCGGCCCGCAGCAGCTCGCGCATCGCCGGCGGCAGGTCCTTGAACGCGGCCAGCGTGAGGCGTTCGAGCGTGGCGGAGTTGGCGGCCAGCCCGGCGGCCGTGCGCGGCCAGCCGGACGGGTCCTCGCGGGCCAGCGCGTCGAGCGCGGCCTGCACGGCGGCGGGCCAGCCGCCGCAGGCGTCGTGGAGCGTGGCGGCGACGGCCGCGCCCTGCTCGCCCAGCCGGTCGCGCGCCCAGGCGGCCGTCTCGTCCGGGGTGAGCGCGAGATCGGTCGCGTCGAGGTCGAGCACCTCGTGGTCCTGGCGCAGCCGGGCGGTCGGGAACGGCAGCGGCGCCCGCGACGCGGTGACCAGGTGCAGGTGCCTGGGGGCGACGCGGACCAGCGTCTCCACGTACCGCACGGAGCCCGGGGCGCCCGCGATGGCGTCGATGCCGTCGAAGACCAGCGCGAGGCCGCGCCGCAGCCGCCTGCCCAGCGCCTCGGCCAGCGCGCCCGCCAGCGCCGCGGCCCTGGACACCTCGTCGGCGTCGGGTCCGAGCGGGGCGTCCGCGGCGGTCACCAGGTCGGCGGGTAACCCGGCCACCCGCTCCGACAGGGCCGATGCCACGGCTCCCGCCAGCGTGGGAAGATCACGGTCAGCGGGCCCGAGCAGGTGCAGCACCGCGCCGACGGCCTGGCTCCACCCTGCCAGGGCAGTCGACTTCCCGTAGCCTGTAGTTGCGACGAGCGAGGTGAGCCTGTACGTCAGCGCCGCGTCCAGCCGCCGGTCGAGGGCGGGACGGGGTCGCACCCACCCTCGTTCCACCCCCGCATGCTACGCCGGGGTTCGCGGGGGGACTCCATAGTTCGAAAAGTGCCACCTCCCGGTAACAGACCGGCGGGCGCACTATGGTCGTACTTCTTAACAGGAGGCACCGTGGAACAGGAACTGCCCGGCGGTGCGAGGCTGATCGTGGGGGTGGACGAGTCCCCGGCCTCGCGCTGGGCGCTTGCCTGGGCCATCGGTGCGGCCAGGCTGCACCGAATGGCCCTGGTCGCCGTACACGTCAGCCGCGCGCCCGTCCACCCATTCCCCGAGGCTCTGCCCGTCCAGCACGCGCTCCGGGCCGGCGAGGAAGCGCGCTGCAGCGAGGTGATCGCCGGCGTGTTCGACGACGTCGCGGGCGGCGTGCCCGACGACATCAGAACGGCGGTGATCGGCCGGGTCGGCGATCCCGGCTACCATCTCGTCGACCTGGCCCGCGAGGGCGACCTGCTGGTGCTGGGGCGGAGCCGGCGCCGGCTGCTCAGCCGCATCTTCCTGCCCTCGACCAGCATGTACTGTGCCCGCCACGCGCGGACCACGGTCGTGATCGTGCAGCAGCCGGCGCCGCCCGACGACCCTGAGCTGTCAGGGGAGCGGGCCCGCCGGTTCTGGAGCCGCCGACATCCGTAGGCGCCTGAGTCCTTCGGGGATGTCGTCCCTGGTGATGCCTCCGTAGCCGAGGACCACGCCGGGCTGGGCCGGGCTCTCACCGCAGTACGCCTCCAGCGGCTCCACCGCGAGATCCGGCGCGGCACGTACCTCTATATCCGGGGCGAGCCGGGCACACAGGTGCAGGCCTGCGGTGGACGGGACCAATCGCAGCCGCTCGTCGCCCGCCAGCGTTTCGGCGATCATGGCGTGCCTGGCGGCGTACTCGCGGGTCGCCTTCCTGATGTGCCTGGACAGGAGCCCTTCGTCGATGAAGCGGGCCAGGGCGGCCTGCGCGGGCACGTCGCTGTGCCAGTCGGACAGCTGCTTGGCCGCGCGCAGCGCCGGGGCCAGCGAGGCCGGGGCGACGAGGAAGCCGAGCCTGAGCATGGGGAGCAGGGTCTTGGAGAAGGAGCCCACGTAGATGACGCGGCCCGCGCGGTCGAGGCTCTGGAGGGGTTCGAGCGGGCGCTCGCCGAAGCGGAACTCGCTGTCGTAGTCGTCCTCGATCACCACCGCCCTGCGGCGCTCGGCCCAGGCCAGCAGGGCGGCGCGGCGGGCCGGCGACATGGGCGTGCCCAGGGGGAACTGGTGCGAGGGGGTGACGTACACGATGCGGGCGGCGCCGGGGATGGCGCGGACGTCGATGCCCTCCTCGTCCACCGGCACCCCGGCCACGCGGGCGCCGAGCGAGCGGAACAGCAGGCGGGCGGGCGGGTAGCCGGGCTCCTCGACGGCCACGCAGGTACCCGGCTCGATCAGGACCCGGCCGATGAGGTCGAGCGCCTGCTGGGCGCCGTTCGTGATCAGTACGTCGTCGGGGCCGGCGTGGACCGAGCGGCTGATTCCTATATGCCGTGAAATAGCTTCTCTCAGCGGCTCATATCCGGATGGGCTGCTGTACGCGGCGGCGCTCACCCGCAGCTCGCGGGCCACCAGCCGGCGCCACGCCTCCATGGGGAACAGGTGCGGGTCCGGCATGCCGACGCGGAAGTCGTACCGGGCTCCCCGCATGGCTCGCGGTGCCTCGATCCCCTGCCAGAACGCCCTCGGCCGCACCACGCCCTTCGGGGCCGCCCTGCCGCGCACCGACTCCCCCGACACGAACGTGCCCGCCCCCGCCCGTCCCAACAGGAACCCGTCGGCGACCAGGCGGTCATAGGCCACGGCGACCGTGTTCCTGGAGATCTCCAGCCTGCGCGCCAGCTCCCTCGTCGGAGGCAGCCGCTCGCCCGATCTGAGCCGGCCGTCGAGAATGGCGTCGAGCAGCTGCCGGTAGACCTGTGCGGCCAGGTCACCCCGCCCTTGAAGGCTTATGTGAACGTCCAACTTGGCCCAATCACTTTGCCGGAAATTGGAGCTTATATCGGGACAATGGGGGATCGAAGATGAGGGTATGGCACCCCGGCGCATCCTGGCTCAGGCCCAGCTCGCGAACTCCATCGGCGACGGCGTCTATCTCGTCACCTCAGCGTTCTACTTCACCAGGATCGTCGGCCTGTCGGCCACCGAGATCGGCCTCGGCCTCACCCTCGGCTGGGCCGTCGGCATGGTGGCCGGCGTGCCGCTCGGCCACCTCGCCGACCGGCGCGGGCCGCGCGGCGTCGCCGTCCTGCTCGCGCTCACGACCGCCACGGCGGTCGCCTCGTTCCTGTTCGTCCGCTCGTTCGGGCTCTTCGTGCTGGTGGCCTGCCTGTACGGGACGGCGCAGACAGGCCTGTCGGCCGCCCGCCAGGCCCTGCTCGCCGGGCTGATCACCCCCGAGGAGCGCACGGTCGTTCGGGCGGTCCTGCAGTCCACGCTCAACGGCGGCCTGGCCGTCGGCGCCGCCCTGGGCGGGCTCGCCCTGCACCTCGGCACGCGGCCGGCCTATCTGGCGGTGTTCGCGCTCGACGCCGTGAGCTTCCTGGTCGCCGCCGGGCTGCTGCTCAAGCTGCCTTCCGTACGGGTCCCGCCGGCCGCGCCCGGCCCCCGGCTGGCGGTGCTCAGAGACCGGCCGTACGCGCTGATCACGCTGATCAACGCGGTGATGCTCTTCTACATGCCGCTGCTCAGCCTGATCGTGCCACTCTGGATCGCCTCACGTACGGGTGCGCCCACCTGGATGGTCTCGGTCCTGCTGCTGCTCAACACCGTCACCGTGCTGCTCTTCCAGGTGCGGGTGGCCCGGCGCGTGAAGGGACTGCAGTCCGCCGCCCGGTCGGTGCGGTACGCGGGTCTGGTGATGTTCGCGGCCTGCGCGGTGTTCGCACTGAGCCCGTACGGGTGGCTGTTCCTGCTCGTGGCGGCCGGCCTGCAGGTCCTCAGCGAGATGCTGCTGGCCTCCGGGTCCTGGGAGATCAGCTTCGGGCTCGCCCCCGACCACAAGCAGGGCCAGTACCAGGGCTTCTTCGGCACCGGCGTGGCCGTGGCCAGGATGCTCGGGCCCGTCGCGCTCACCACGCTGGTGCTCGGCGGCGGCACCCTCGGCTGGCTGCTGCTCGGCGCGGCGTTCGCGGCGGCCGGCGCCTCGATGGCGCCGGCCGTCAGATGGGGACAGCGGTCACTTGAAGCGGCGCAGCCGCAGGCTGTTGCTCACCACGAACACGCTTGAGAACGCCATCGCCGCACCCGCGATCATCGGGTTGAGCAGCCCCAGCGCGGCCAGCGGCAACGCGGCCACGTTGTAGGCGAACGCCCAGAACAGGTTGCCCTTGATCGTCTTCAGCGTGCTGCGGGACAACCGGATCGCCTCCGGCGCCACCCGCAGATCGCCCCGCACCAGCGTCAGATCCGCGGCCTCGATCGCGGCGTCCGTGCCGGTGCCCATCGCCAGCCCCAGATCGGCCTGAGCCAGCGCGGCGGCGTCGTTGACCCCGTCGCCCACCATGGCCACGACCCTGCCCTCGGCCTGCAGCTTCTTGACCACCTCGACCTTGTCGGCGGGCAGCACCTCGGCGATCACCTCATCGATGCCCACCTCGGCCGCCACCGTCCGCGCCACCGCCTCGTTGTCCCCGGTCAGCAGCACCGGCCGCAGCCCGAGCGCCCTGAGCTGCTCGATCGCCTGGCGGCTGGTGGACTTGATGACGTCGGCCACCACGAGAACGGCGCGGGCCTGGCCGTCCCAGCCGACCGCCACTGCGGTCCGGCCCTTGGCCTGCTCGGTTTCCAGCGCGCTGTTCAGGCTGTCGGGCAGGTGCTGGGACCATTCCGCCAGCAGCCGGGGCCGGCCGACCAGCACCGCGTGGCCGTCCACGATCCCCTGCACGCCCAGCCCTTCGACGTTGGCGAAGTCCTCCACCGTCGCCTTTGACTGGGCCGCGCGGGCGATGGCCTGGGCGATCGGGTGCTCCGAGGCGTGCTCCAGCGCACCGGCCAGCCGGAGGACCTCCTCGCGGTTCTCCCCCTCGGCCAGGTGCACCGCGACCAGGGTCATCTTGCCCTCGGTGACCGTGCCGGTCTTGTCCAGCACAACCGTGTCGACCTT